>NZ_JBLVOL010000137.1:105763-151611 GCF_053543755.1 Achromobacter semiaridum
GCGCGCCAGCCGCTCGCCCAGATCGGCGGGTAATTGCGCCTGCGCGGCCAGCGGCACGGCCAGCATCGCCGCAGCCAGGGTGGCCTTCAATGCCGAACATTTCAATGCAAAGGACTTCAACGCAGTGACCTTCGGTGCGGCGGCATGCAACGCGGTCGCCGTCAGCTCGAAAGTGCCCAGCGCGGACCCCTTCAGCGGGATGACCTTCATCAGCGGACCGTTCCACGCGAACGCCCCGCCCTGCGCAGCCTTACCGCCCGCTTGCGTCATGGATCTCATTACAACGACTCCAGGAAACGAATCAGATCAGAGCGTTCGTCCGGCGTCATCGCCACGACGCGATCGCGCGCGGGTTTGCCCGCGCCGCCATGCCACAGCACTGCTTCCAGCAGCGTCCGGGCGCGCCCGTCGTGCAGCCACGTCGCCGTGGGGTTCACAGTCTTGGTCAGGCCGATGCCCCACAGCGGCGGCGTGCGCCACTCGCGGCCGGTGGCCTGGCCGTCGGACACGCCGTCGGCCAGATCGTCGCCCATGTCGTGCACCAGCATGTCGGTATACGGCCAGATCAGTTGGAACCGGTGTTCCGGCTGCTTGGCATTGCGGCTGGTCACATACTTGGGCACGTGACACGCCACGCAGTTGGCTTCGTAGAACAGCTTCTTGCCGGCCAGCACGCGCGCGTCGTCGGCGTCGCGGCGCTGCGGCACCGCCAAGTTGGTGGAATAGATCGTCACGAAGTCCATCAGCTTGGCCGGCACTTCTTCCGGACCAAAGCGCGGCTGCGCGCCGTGCGGCATGTCCAGGCACTGCTTCTGCGCGGGCGTGCAATCGCCCGAATGCTTGGGGAACAGTGGCGTGGACAGGCCCATGTCGTTGGAAAACGCGGCAGCGCTCTGCTGTTCAACGGTGGGCTGGCCGGCCTTTAGATTGAAGCGGCCCAGCACACGCTTGCCGGTGCGCGCGTCGGTCACCCAATTCGGCTTGCCGACGATGCCGTCGCGCTTGTCCGCGCCCACGTTGGCCAGGATGTCGGCTTCGTGTATGGATTCCAGCAGGCCCAACCCGATCATGGGCGGCGCCAGGCGGGGCGAAATCTGCGTGTCGGCGCGCAGGGGGCCATAACCCGGGTTCTCGATGCGATACGTGGGCTTCATCAACGTGGCGGTCTCGCCGCCGTTCAGCGCCACCGCGATGGGCTCGTATTCGATTTCCATGCGGCCTTCGGCCGGCAGGCCCGCCACCGCGAAGTTCTGCAATTGCACGCCGTAAACGGGTTCGGGCAGCTCGGCCAATTCGCCGGGCGCCAGCTTCGGATGGCCACGGTCCGGGCCGCGCGGCACGGCCAGGCGCAACAATAGCGCCACGGCGTCGGTGCGTTCCAAGGGATCAAAGCCCGGCACGGTGCCGCGCCCGTCTTTCGTGTGACAGGCCTGGCACGAGCGCGCGTTGAACAGCGGCCCCAGGCCGTCGGAGGCCTGCGTCGATGCCGGCGCCGACACCCAGTCCTTGCGGAACAGGCCGTTGCCCACCTGGAATTCCTGGCGGCCCTCGAAGCTCATGTTGGCCGAGGGCTGGGAAAAAATGTCGGCGTTGATCAGTTTGTTGGTGGTGGCCGCCCCGGCCTGCATGGTCTCGAAGGTTTCGACCTTGGAGAAATCGCGCGTGGGCGCGGTGATGGCGGTGACGCGTTTTTGGTCTTCGGGCGTTAAGTCGTCACGCCCGGCAGGGACTTCAGTGGCAACGGCGGCGCCGGCGCAGGCCGACGCCGCCAGTACGGCGGCTAGAGCGAGTTTCACTTGAATACGGCGTCGGGTTTATCCAGGCTGTCGGAACCTTCGATGGCAACCTTGCCCAGTTCAAGCAAAGTAATCACGCGTTCCAGGCTGCGGGTCTGGTCGACCAGGCGGTCGATGGCGGCCTGCACCACGGCGTTGCCTTCCTTATTGCCGTCCGCAATCATCTGGTCGTAGGTTTCAACCGTTTCGGCGCGCGTCTTCATGGCTTGCATGGCGGCCACGGTGGCGTCCAGCTTGGCGCGCACTTCGGCGTCTAGCTTGGGGTCGCGCGCCTTGACCAATTCAGACAGGCTGGCGCCCGTGACCTGCTTGCCGTCGATGCGGGTGTAGGTGCCCAGGTAGACGTTACGAATGCCGATCTGGTCGTAGTAATGCGAATTGTGGGTGTTGTCCGAGAAGCAATCGTGCTCTTCTTCGGGGTCATGCAGCATCAGGCCCAGCTTCATGCGTTCGCCGGCCAGTTCGCCGTACGACAAGCTGCCCAAACCCGTCAGCATGGCGATCAAGCCCGCCTTGGGGTCTTCTTCGACGGCCTTGCGCGCGGCGCCGTCCTTCTTCCAGTTGCCGACCATTTCTTCCAGGTCCGTTACCAGCAGGTCCGTCACGGCCTTCAGGAATTGCACGCGGCGTTCGCAGTGGCCGCCCGTGCATTGCTTGGTGTCGAAGTCGGTATGCGGGCGGTTGCCGGAATGGCGTTCTTGCGGCGTGCCCTTGCGGTCTGCCGGCGCCGGGCCGGTGCCGTTCAGGTCCTGGCCCCACAGCAGAAATTCAATGGCGTGATAGCCGGTGGCCACGTTGGCTTCGTTGCCGTCGGCTTCGTGCAGCACTTCAGACAGCAGTTGAGGCGTGATCTTGCTGACGTCCACCGTTTTGCCGCCCACCGAGATCTTTGAGTTGGCGATGACGTTGACGGCGTAGTAGGCGTTTTCGTCGTTGTCGGTGCCGTACGAGGCATCCACATAGTCGATCAGGCCTTCGTCCAGCGGCCAGGCGTTCACGCGGCCTTCCCAGTCGTCAACGATGGGGTTGCCAAACCGATACGCCTCGGTCTGCTGGTACGGCACGCGCGCGGCCAGCCACGCTTCGCGCGCAGCCTTCAGCGTGTCGGGGCCGGGCTTGGCGATCAGCGCGTTGATGGCGGAGCGCAGCGTCTTGGCGGCGGTCAGCGAATCTTCATAGCCCGCCAGCGCCAGATCCGAATAGGTGGCGACGACAGCACGCGGTTCCGCGGCCGCATGGGCCGTCCCCCCGAATACCGCTGCGGCCAACACCGCACCCAACAACAACTTGCGCATCGACTTTCTCCCGTGACTCGAACGGTGTCCGCCCCCGCGGCGGGCCGTTCCGACTTCAATTTTGTGGATGCGAGTGTAAACAATTTTCGTTTGATGTTCAGCGCCAAGTCAGATACCTGACATTTTTTTGAACGGAATCCGCTTAAAAAAAGCGCGCGCCTATCAGGCGGGCCGCTACTATCGCGCTATTACCGTCCCCGTTTTGAAGACCATGGAACTGCGTCAACTCCGCTACTTCGTGCGCGTTGCCGAACTGGGCAGCATCGGCCGCGCGGCGCGCGATCTGGGCGTGGTGGCCTCGGCGCTAAGCCAGCAGATCAGCCGCCTGGAAAGCGAATTGGCGACGCGCTTGCTGATGCGCACGCATACCGGCGTGGTGCCCACCGCCGCCGGCACCGCGTTCCTGCGGCAAGCGCGGCTGACGTTGCGGCATGCGGAACACGCCGTGGCGGCCGCGCGCGAGGCGCGCCTGTCGGGCATGGTCAGCGTGGGCTTTGCGCCCACCACGGCGTCCATGCTGGCGCGGCCGTTCTACGCAGCCATGGTCGAACGCTACCCCAACGTGCGGCTGCATCTGGTCGAGGGCCTGTCGGGCAACCTGGGCGAGCAGCTCAACAACCGGCGGCTGGACCTGGCGGTGCTGTTCCAGAATGACAGCAGCCAGGGCCGCAGCGCGATCCCGGTGCTGGACGAAAAATTGTTCCTGCTGGCCCCGCGTGGCGTGTTTGCCCTGCCCGACGGCGAACCCGCCACCATCGACCAGCTGGCCGGCCTGCCGCTGGCCGTGACCAGCAAGGCCCATGGCCTGCGCGCCTGGGTCGAAGCCGCCTTCGAACGGGTAGGCATCGAGCCCTGGGTGGCCGTGGAAGTGGACGGGCTGACCACGCTGATGGACCTGGTGCAGGCCAACCCCATCGCCACCATCCAACCGGGCGCCGCCGTGGCGCGGGCCGAGGCCGGGCTGTTGAACATGCACCCCATCGACGACCCGTACCTGTACCGCCGCAACGCCGTCTACTGCATCAACGACGAAGAACTGTCGCCCGCCGCGCTGGCCGCGCGCGTCGTGCTGGTGGACGTGATGCGCGCGCAAGTACGCCACGGCGGCTGGCCGGGCGCCACCCTTCTGGATTCGTGATGCCCCCATGCCGGCCGCAGGGCTAGGCCGCGCCGGGTCCCACGCATACATTGCATTCGTGAACGCCGTGGCATGGTGCCGCGGCAACGGACCCCTGCAAAGCTGATGACCACTGATTCCCGACGCCCGGGCACGCTTCCCATCGCCTCCATGCGGCCGCACTGTTCCGACCAGGAATGGCAGGCCCGTGTCGACCTGGCCGCCTGTTACCGGCTGGTCGAGCTTTACGGCATGGCCGACATGATGGCCAACCATATCTCGGCCCGCGTGCCGGGCGAAGACAACGCGTTCCTTATCAACCCCTACGGGATGATGTACGAAGAGATCACGGCGTCCAGCCTGATCAAGGTGGACCTGGACGGCACCATCCTGGCCAAGCCGGACTTTGGCGACATGAACTACGGCATCAACAAGGCGGGCTACGTGATCCACAGCGCGGTGCACGCCGCCCGCCATGACGTGGACTGCGTCATCCACACACACAGCTGGGCGTCGATGGCCGTGGCCTCGCTGGACTGCGGGCTGCTGCCGCTGACGCAGACGGCCATGCGCTTTTTGAAGATCGGCTATCACGACTACCAGGGCGTGGTGCTGGACCTGCACGAGCAGCAATCGCTGTTGCAGGACCTGGGCCAGGGCGAAGCGCTGATCCTGCGCAACCATGGCGCGCTGACGGTGGGACGCACGGTGGGCGAGGCCTTCAACTGGATGCACCGGCTGGAGCTGGCTTGCCGTGCCCAATTGGCGGCCATGGCCACGGGCTCGCCGCTGCGCCAGGTCAGCCCCGCCGTGCTGGAAGAAACCTGGAACAACTATCAGCCCGGCACGCGGCGCCCTTACGGCGTCATGGAATGGCCGGCCCTGCTGCGCAAACTGGACCGCATCGACCCCGGCTTTCGGGATTGACCCCGGCGCCCCGACCGGCGACGGATACCTGCATTGGATTCCTGTATTGGAGTCCTGCATCCCAAAGGCGCCGGCCGACGTGGCGGCACGGCGCCGACTTATCCAAACGACAACCACGGACGGAGACAACGATGAACACTGCCCGAGCCCTGCTCGCCGCCGCAGCGGCGGCCTGCGCCTGTACCGCCCCAGCCGCCATGGCCGCCGACTACCCCGACAAGCCCGTGAAGGTGATCGTGGCGTTCACTGCCGGCGGCACCACCGACACGCTGACGCGCAGCATGTCCAACGCGCTGTCCAAGAAGCTGGACCAACCTTTCGTGGTGGAAAACAAACCGGGCGCGGGCGGCAACATCGGCACGGAATTCGTGGTGCGCGCCGCGCCCGACGGGCATACGCTGATTGTCAATTCCGTCGGCCCCATCGCGGTCAATGCATCGCTGGCCAAACTGTCGTTCGACCCGTTGACCGACTTGGTGCCTATGGTGCAGATCGCCACCGTGCCGAACGTGCTGGTCGTGCCGCCGTCATCGCCCGCCAAGGACATCAAGAGTTTTCTTGCTTACGTCAAAAAGGCGCAGCACCTGAACTACAGTTCCACCGGCGTGGGCACGTCGTCGCACCTGTCCAGCTACATGTTGATGGACCAGTTGGGGGTGCAAGCCACGCACGTGCCGTACAAAGGGGCCGACGCGGTCAACGACTTGCTGGCCGGACGCATCGACTTCATGTTCGCCACGATTCCGTCGGTGATCGGGCAGATACGCGCGGGCAAGCTGCGCCCGCTGGCCGTCAGCACGCTGCAACGGTCGGCAACCCTGCCCGAATTGCCCACCATTGCCGAGTCCGGTTATCCGGGCTTTGACGCCGGATCTTGGTTTGGCTTCTTCGGCCCGAAAGGCACGCCGCCCGAGGTCATTACCGTGATCAACCGCGAAGTCAACGCCGCCCTGCCCTCGCTGAAGGCGCAGATGCTGCATGAAGGCGCCGAGCCCGTAGGCGGCACGCCCGCGCAGTTTTCCACCTTCATCCGTGCGGAGCACGACAAGTGGGCGGCGCTGGTGCGCAAATTCCAACCCGCCGCCAACTAAGCCGCCGCCCTCTGGATCACCCCCGAGCCATCCATGCCGCAAGACGAGATCCGCATCCTTTGTTCGCCCGCCGAGGCCGACGCGCTGCGCCAGGCGCTGGCAAGCCGGGACGCACCGCGCATCGCGCTGTGCCACCCGCAAGCCGGCGAGCCGTGCAACGCGCGCGTCGCGTTCATTTCGCGCGACATCACGGGCGCGTCCACCAAGTTCCAGATCACGCCCGACACGGCGCGCTACTACGACGCGCTGTTGTCCGCGCCTGACCTGCAATGGGTCCATGTGCATTCGGCCGGCGCGGACCGCGACATCTATCAGCAACTGCACGCACGCGGCGTCGCCATCACCACGTCACAAGGCGCGACCGACGCGGTGGTTGCGCAAACCGCGATCGGTGGCGTGCTGGCCCTGGCGCGCCGCCTGCCCCTGCTGGCCGCCGACCAACGCGAACGCGCGTGGCGGCCTCTGTTGGGCGAACGCACGCCACGCGATCTGGCCGGGCAACACGCGGTGGTCGTCGGCTGGGGCGGCATCGGCCAACGCATCGGCGCGCTGCTGGGCGCGTTGGGCCTGACGCTGTCCGTCGTGCGCCATTCCGCCACGCCCGTGCCGCAAGCGCGCCACAGCGTTACCTATGCCAACCTGCGCAGCCTGCTGCCCCAGGCCGACTGGCTGCTGCTTGCCTGCCCGCTGACACCGGCCACGCGTGGGCTGATCGACCAGCAGGCTTTGGCCGCCTTGCCCACGCACGCGTCGGTCGTCAACGTGGCGCGCGGCCACGTCATTGACGAAGCCGCGTTGATCGACGCTTTGTCGGCAGGCCGCCTGGGCGGCGCGTTCCTGGACGTATTCCAGCAAGAGCCCCTGCCGCCGGCATCCCCGCTATGGGGGTTGGACAACGTCATCGTGACGCCGCACAGCGCGGGCTTCTCGGACGGCAATCGCGCGCGCGTGCGCGGCCTGTTCGTCGACAACCTGCACCGTTGGGCGCGCGCTGAACCCCTGGCCAACCGCCTGGTGGGCTGACGCCGCCGAGTCCGCAAGCCTGCTGACGCCCCGCCCGACGTCCGACCTGTCCCCTTCAGTGGTGCGTCATGCACCAAAATGGTTCACCCGAGGCACCAGCGCGAGGCCGCCGCACGCGTCTCCCAGGGCTAACCCCACCCTGGCAAACCTGGCACGGGTTTTGCTTGATGACTGGTATGCAAGCTTGTCTACAAGGCAAGCGTCGCAACACCTTTCACTGCAAGCCCTCCAGGAGCCTTCATGATCAACCGCAATGCGCCTTTCGCCTTCAACGCCACCCGCCGCCGTCTGATCCAGGGCGCGGCCCTGGGCGCCGCGACGCTGGCTGCGCCCGCGCTGGTCCGCGCCCAATCGGGCCCGGTGATCCGCATCGGCTTCTGGCCCGTGGCGGCCGGCCTGCCGTTCTACGCGGCCGTGGAAAAAGGCTATTTCAAGGAAGCGGGCCTGAACGTCGAACCGCTGAAGTTCGCGGGCGCGCAGCAGGTCATGGAAGCCATGCTGGCCGGCCGCGCGGACGGCAGCGCCAACGGCACGGGCTCGGCCAACCTGGCCATCGGCGAGATCGCCTCGCCTGGCCTGTTCAAGATTTTTGCGTCCAATCCCAGCAACGCCAAGAACGTGCTGGATGAGTTCATCGTCGCGAAAGACAGTCCCATCAAATCCATAGCAGACCTCAAGGGGAAAAAGGTCGGATCTGGACCCGGCATCCAGAACGCCACGCTGGCCAAAGCAGTACTGGAGCGCGCCGGCGCAACCGGAGCAACCGTGGTCGAGTTGGCGATCAGCCAGCACGTGGCCGCGGTTGCCGCCGGCCAGTTGGATGCGTGCTACACGCTGGAACCCACGGGCACGGTGGGCCGCTTGAACGGCACCACGCGCGTGCTGGAAACGGGCGTGATCGCCAAGTACGTGCTGGGCGATCCGATGGCGCCGTGGTTTGGCGGGTCGGCCTCGCTGACCACCGCGTTCCTGAAAAAGCACCCGGAAGAAAGCAAGAAATTCATCGCGGCCTATGCGCGCGGCATCGAACTGATCCGCACCAAGCCGGCCGAGGCGCGCCCCTTCATGAAGGGCTACACCGCCATCGAAGGCCCCATGACCGAAGAAGTGCCATTGGCGGCCTACACGCTCTACAACGAGTTCACGCCCAGCGACATCCAGTACTTCCAGAAGTTCTTCGACCTGTTTACCGAGAAGGGCATCTTCGCGCAAAAGGTCGACGTGTCGACCATGCTTTACAAGGGCTGACCCATGACAGCCACGACCGCGACTTCCGCAACCTCAAGCGTGCCCGCAAGCGCGACCACGACCGCGACAAAGGCACCGACCGCCATGGCCGCCCCCTCCGCCCCCACCAGGCAGCCACCGCGCAAGTTCAATGGCGCACGCTTCCTGCCCCTGATCGGGCCCCTGGCTCTGTTCGTGATCTGGGACCTGGTGGTGCGGCTGCAACTGGTCAGCCCCGTGCTGCTGCCCACGCCCAGCGCCACCATCGTGGCCCTGGTCAAGGGCCTGGCCGGCGGGCCGCTGCTGTGGGATTTCCTGTCATCGTTGAACCGCACGCTGCAAGCCTTCGTGATCGCCGGCGTCATCGGCGTGCCTTTGGGCGTGCTGCTGGGCAGCAATGAAAAGGCGTATCGCAGCGTGGAGTTCCTGGTGGACTTCTTTCGGTCGACGCCGTCGTCCGCGCTGATCCCGCTGTTCCTGATGATCTTTGGCGTTACCGACATGAACAAGATCGCCATCGCCGCGTTTGCCGCCGTGCTGGTGATTCTGTTCAACAGCGCCTATGGCGTCATCAATGCCCGCAAGCAGCGTGTGATGGCGGCCCGCGTGATGGGCGCATCGCGCTGGCAGATCTTCAAGGACGTGCTGATCTGGGAAAGCCTGCAACCCACGTTTGTCGGCCTGCGCAGCGGCGTATCGATGGCGCTGGTGATCGTGATCGTGGCGGAAATGTTCATTGGGTCCGACAGCGGCCTGGGCAATCGCATCATCAACGCGCAGCAAGTGCTGAACGTGCGCGAGATGTACGCGGCGATCCTGGCGGCCGGCGCGCTGGGCTATGTGCTGAACATTATTTTTCTTGTGCTGGAAAAGCGCGTGGTCCATTGGAGCGGCCGATAAATGTCCACCGTCATCAACCCCATCATCGCCCCCGCCCCCGCCGCCGCGCCGTTTGCGCCCGGCCCCCTGGGCACGCACATCACCATTCGTGGCCTGACCAAGTATTTCGCGGGCTGGCCGCTGTACGAAGACTTCAACCTGGACATCCCCAAGGGCAAGATCGTCTCCGTCTTCGGCCCCAACGGCTGCGGCAAGTCCACACTGATCAACATGATCGCGGGCCTTATTCCCATTGATGCCGGCGAGATCCTGTTCGACGGCAAATCCCTGGCGCAAACCAAGATCGGCTATGTGTTCCAGAACTACCGCGAAGCCATGTTCCCGTGGCTGCGCACGATTGACAACATTGCCTACCCGCTGCGGCTGGAAGGCCGCAGCAAGGCCGAAGTGGATGCGCGCGTGGAAGAGCTGGTCGCCTCGTTCGACGTCAAGTTCGACCTGAAGCGCTATCCGTATGAACTCAGTGGCGGGCAGCAGCAGACGGCCTCCATCATGCGCGCGCTGGCGCCCGGACCCGAGGTGCTGTTCCTGGACGAACCCTTCTCCGCGCTGGACTTCGAGATGACGCTGTTCATCCGCGAAAAGCTGCAAGAGGTGTTTTTGCAAACGGGCACCACCATGTTGCTGGTGTCGCACGATCTGGAAGAAGCCGTGTACCTGGCCGACCAGGTGCTGCTGCTGACCAAGCGCCCCACCCGCGTGGCCGAGATCCTGGACTACACGGATGCCCGCCCACGCACGGTGGAAACACTGTCCGAGCCCAGCTTTATTCAAATGAAGAAACTGAGTCTGGAGATTTTCCAGCGCGAAGTGCGCAGGTAGGCAATCCACCGACTCGGTGTCTCAGGCAAGCAATCAACGCGTCTATCGGGAGAATCCGCCATGACCCAGGAAACCATCGATCAATACGTGCGCAGCGCCTTGGCGCTGTCGGGCTACGCCCTGCGCGAAGCGGCCACGGCCGAAGTCGTGCAGCAGTTCGCGCGCATCCACGACATTGCGGCCAGCTTCATCGACGAGCCGCTGCCCGTCGAACTGGAATCCGCATCGGTGTTCCGTCCGTGAGCGGCCCCGCCATCGACATCGCCCGCCAGGTCGCCAGCGGCGAGCGCAGCGCGCTGGCCGTGCTGGACGCCACCTTGGCCCGCGTGCGCGAACGTGACCCCGCGTACAACTGCTTTACCGCCGTGACCGAGGCGCGCGCCCGCCAGGAAGCCGCCGCCATCGATGCGCGCCGCGCGCGTGGGGAGGCACTGCCGCCATTGGCAGGCGTGCCCTATGCCGTCAAGAACCTGTTCGACATTGCTGATGAAGTGACCTTGGCAGGCGGCCGCGTCAACGCCGCCAATCCGCCCGCCGCGCAAGACGGGCGTCTGGTCGCGCGCATGCGGGACGCCGGCGCCGTGCTGATTGGCGCCCTGAACATGGACGAACACGCCTACGGCTTCACCACCGAAAACACCCACTACGGCCCATGCCGCAACCCGCACGACACCAGCCGTATCGCGGGCGGATCATCGGGCGGCAGCGCGGCCGCCGTGGCGGGCGGGCTGGTGCCGTTGACCCTGGGCTCGGACACCAACGGGTCCATCCGCGTGCCGGCGTCGCTGTGCGGCGTCTTCGGCTTGAAGCCGACCTATGGCCGCCTGCCGCGCACGGGGTCTTTTCCCTTTGTCGGCAGCCTGGACCACCTGGGCCCCTTCGCCGCCAGCGCCAGCGACCTGGCCGCCGCCTACGATGCGTTGCAAGGCCCCGACCCGGACGACGCTGCCTGCGCCCAACATGCCGTGGACTCCGTGTTGCCCACGCTAGCCTCTGGCGCGCGCAAATTGCGCGTGGCCGTGCTGGGCGGCTACTTTGCCGACTGGGCCGGCCCGCAAGCCCGCCGCGCCGTCGAGATCGCCGCGCGCGCGCTGGACGCCACCGCCGTCGTCGACATGCCCGGCGCCACGCAAGCGCGCGCCGCCGCCTTCATCATCACGGCGGCCGAAGGCGGCGCGTTGCATCGGCGCAAGCTGGTCACGCACTACGACTACTACGAACCCTATTCGCGCGACCGCCTGGTCGCCGGCAGCCTGGTGCCCGCCGCCTGGGTGCAGCAGGCGCAACGCATTCGCCACCGCGTCTACCGCGAGGCCATGGCGCTGTTCGACCAGTACGACGTGCTGATCGCGCCCGCCACGCCCGTGTCCGCCACGCCGATAGGCACCGACTGGCTGACGCTGGCCGGTAAAGAACTGCCCGCGCGAGCCAGCATGGGGCTGCTGACGCAACCCATCTCATGTATCGGCCTGCCCGTCTGCACCGCGCCGACGTGGCCCGAGACCGAACACGACGGCCACTTGCCACTGGGCGTGCAATTGATCGGCGCGCCCTGGCGCGAAGCTGATTGCCTGGCCGCCGCCTACGCGCTGGAACAGGCCGGCGCCGCGCGCGTGCATCCGGTCTGAGCTTTCTTTTTATCTCTTTCCGCCACCGTCCGACCGCCACACCCCTCAACATCCAAGGCCCGTTATGGAATCCGCATTCGCCGCCATCGACATGCCCCGCACCCTGGCCGACACCGCCTACGGTGCATTAAAACGGGACATCCTTGATTTCCGGCTGGCGCCGGGCGACCGCTTTACCGAAACCGAAATCGCGGACCGGCTGCAAGTAAGCCGCACGCCGGTGCGCGAAGCGCTGTTCCGGCTGGAGCGCGAAGGCTATCTGGAAGTCCGGCAACGCAACGGCTGGCTGGTCAAGCCGCTGGACTTCAACACGCTGGACCACTTCTACGAACTGCGCAGCGTGCTGGAAACCGCTGCCGTCCATGCGCTGTGTGTGCCAGGCCAAGGCCCCGATCCGCTGCGCGCGCTGCAATCACTGGCCGACACCTGGCTGGTCGCGCCCGGTGATCGGTCCAGCGATGGCGAATGGCTGGCCGACCTGGACGAACGCTTTCATATCGACTTGGTGGCGGCCGCCGGCAACCCGGAGATTGCACGCGTGCATCGCGCAGCCACCGAGCGCATCCGCATCGTGCGACGGCTGGATTTCACGCTGCAAGACCGTATCGACAACACCTACGAAGAACATGGCGCCATCCTGCGCGCCGTGTTGGCCCGCGACGGCGCTGCCGCCGCACAGCTGCTGCAAGCGCACATCAGCGACAGCCAAAGCGCGGTGCGCAAAATCACCCTGCACCGCTTGTATTCCACCCGTCACGCCAAGGCGGCCTGACGGGTGTGCGGCATCATCCCGCCCGCAACCACCGTTGCAGCACCCGCGAAATTACCGGAATGCAGATGAACACCATGATGGGCGTCAATATCACGCTTGTGATCAAAACGCGCCAGAACACGGGCAGCACGCTCAGATGCTCGCTGACCAGCATCGAGAACACCAACAACACCGGGAAGTACGCCAGCCAGATGCTCACCGCCTGCTTCCAGCGCGGCGGCGCGCTGGCAGCCTTCGGCGCAAACCAGCCGTCCGTGCCCTTGACGCGGTGTTCATGGCTGGCCCGCACCAGGTTCGCCCCGCGCTCCAGCCACATGCGGCGCGGCAAGGATTTTTCCCACCGCAACAAGCTCGCCTCGTCCGTGAAGCGCAGCACGATCTGGTATTGGTCGCCCCCTTCGGGCGGTTGCAGCACACCCGATCCCAAAAAGCCGGGAAACCCCGCCGCCAGGATTTCGCCCTGGCGCATCCAGGACAGAAAATCGCTATAGCGTTCGGGTGCGATATGACGCGTGACCAGCATGGTGACCGGGGCGGAAACAGCGGAACTGGACATGACGGAACTCCTGGGCAACGGTGTAGCTTGTTATGCAGTGTTAACCCTAGCAATCCCCGTGCCAGCCTTGCGGTGCAGCATTCCCCTGGCGTGAACGACATCGACGCGCTGCACGTCCAAAATTGCGCACCGCAACACACACCATATTGGTGATTACCCCTACTCAACGCACCAAGCCGGTGCATGCGGAGAAACAGAGATGGACATCAATTTGCCCGACGTCGTCGCCGAAGTCACGGCCGCCTTCGAGCGCTATGAAACCGCGCTGGTGACCAACGACGTTCAGGAGCTGGACACGCTGTTCTGGAACAGCCCGCACACGTTGCGCTACGGCGCCGGCGAAAATCTGTATGGCTATGAGGCCATCCGCGAATTCCGCGCCGGGCGCTCGCCGCAAGGCCTGGCGCGGCGCGTCCTGCGCACCGCCATCACCACGTACGGCACGGACTTCGCCACCACCAACATCGAATTTCAACGCCAGGGCAGCGACCGCATCGGCCGCCAAAGCCAGACCTGGATGCGCACGCCCGCGGGGTGGCGCGTGGTGTCGGCGCATGTCAGCCTGATGGTGTGACACGTTGACGGGCGACGCGCGGCCGCGGCGCTGTCACGGACATGGCGCGCGCGGCCAAGCCGCTGGCCTGCTCTGCCGCAGGACGGCACCGCTCGCATTAAGACATAACGCGACAATGATTGAGCGCGTCGCCAAGCAGGTCTACACTGGCTTTTCCCTTTCCCGTTGGAGCATTTGCCCATGAGCACCTACAAAATTGCAGTTTTCGTCGGCAGCCTGCGTGCCGCCTCGATCAATTTGCGATTGGCTCGTGCGCTGGAAAAGCTGGTTCCCGCGGACTTCAAGTTCGATTACGTCAGCCTGGGCGACATCCCGCTGTACAACCAGGACAACGAAAACAATCTGCCCGCCCCCGCCGCCAAGCTCAAGCAGCAGATCGCCGACGCGCAGGGCATTCTTTTCGTGTCTCCCGAACACAACCGCTCGGTGCCCGCCGCGATCAAGAACGGCATTGACTGGGGTTCGCGCCCCTGGGGCCAGAACTCCTGGCCCGGCAAGGCCGTCGGCATCGTCGGCGCATCGCCCAGCGCCGCCGGCACCGCGATGATGCAGCAACACCTGCGCAACATCCTGGCCGCCGAAGGCGCCAACGCGCTGACCACCCCGGAAGTGTTCCTGCAATATTCCGAAGGCCTGATCGACGACCAATACACGATCACCAACGAAGGCACCCGCAAGTTCCTGCAAGGCTGGGTCGACCGCTACGTGGACTGGGTCAAGAAACTGAACAGCTGATTGCCGCCGCAGCCGGCAGGGCCACGCCCACCGGCGCCGATCGCCCGATCTACCTCCGGGCGATCAAGCCCCCTGACACGTCGGGGGGCTTTTTTTTGCGCCGCGTTTGTCGGACTGGCGCTGGGGCATGACTGGATGAGCCAGATTTGACCCGATCGAGCCAAATCTGGCCCGCTATAAGTCGTTGATAAGACGCAGGTTATTTTTAATCGAGTCAACTCTGGCTCGATTTCTCGTGAAAAACGGGCGTTTTCCGGGCATGGCACCGACCGCATGCCACTACAAGTCCGCCAATTTCACCGCAAGCCATTGATATCGCGCGTCTATTTTCAAGATTCGGTTTCATGGCACGGATGTTGCATTGCTCCGATATCGGACCAGCGCGAGCGCGTACCTGTCGAACGTGCCGCGCGCCGATCCGAACGCTTGACGGCATGCCGACGGCATTGCGGTCGTGACGTGTTGGCATTTACGGGGAGTTGCATCATGGGTTCGCATGCGGGTTCGTTCGCCTATCAGGCGCGGCTGGCGGTATTGGAAACCATGGCGGTGCCGGTCGGTACTTGCCGCGCGTGCGAGCGCAGCGGGATGCCGATCCTGTTGCTGCGCGAGGCCGCATTGCCGCAGGGGCCGTCCCCCTTCGATCCCGAACAAGACCGCGTACGCATCGATATGCAGCCGGGCAACTATCGCGTACTGCGCGAAGGGTTTGTGTATGTGCTGCTGGATCAGGAAATCTGGCACGCGTACCAAGTCACCGCCGACGGGCACATGCGCCAATATGACCCGTACCGAATGCCCGAGGGCACGCCCCGCCCGTTGTCCAAGGCTTGCACGGGTGTAGGGCACGACGTGCGCGCTTCGTTCATACACGTCGACACCGCGGTCTACAAGGAAGCGTGGATCGCGTTCTCGCAAGATCGGTGGCCTGAGCCGGTGTTGGATGCCTACAAGGCGCAGACGGCGCCATCCGCGCGGTTCTTGAAAGTGGATCTGACGGCGTTGCGTGACACGCCGCAAACGGTATTGCACGGGTTGAAATTCGCGGATGGGTTTCTGATCGATCACGTGTGGGAATACCGTTACGACGGGGAAGATTTCGGCAGCCGACATGCCGTGCGTACACGTACCCCCAGGTTTGTGCCGTTGAATGATTACGTCGACGACATCGCAAAGACGCAAGGCCTGCCGCAAGGTGTGCCGGTATTGGCGTTGCCCGATCCGGTGGGCGTGGTGTTGGAATTCAATCAACAACGCCATTTGCTGATTAACGACCGGCTCGCGTGGGCGGGCAATGCCGAACGGCAGTATCTACTGTTCACATCGGCGGCGCTGGTGCAGATCAGAGAATTGGAGAAGACCTGGGCACGCACGCAAGCGGTACAGGAAGTCGAAAAACAGATCGAATACCGCCGACAACACAATGACCATCCCGTGCTGGGCACGCGTTCCCATTTACCGCCGGTGGATGTCCCCCGCGAAACGGAAATCGCGGCCAGGCGCATCACGGCTGATTATCACCAACGCCTGGAACAACGCTACAGCGAGCCGCGTCGCAAGCAGTTTCAGGACATGCACGATAAGGAATGGCAGCGTCGGCAAGGATTGATAGATACGATGGCGGCCCGCTATGTCGCATGGCTGCAATCTCTGGCTTGGCTGCGCATCGCACGGTACGACTACTCGGCTACCGATCCGCACTCGGCGGCGGCGTACACCAAGATGGTGGCGGCATGCCTGGACGGCGGCCCCAGCGAAGCGGCCCCGGTTGATGGCGGAGATCTTGGCCCCACGCAGCAGCTGTGGAAGGCCTTGCTGGAAAACCCCGACAGCATTCTGTACCAGGCGCTACTAGCCAAGAACGCCCGCCTGCTTGAAGGCCTGCGTCCCACTTTTACGGAAGGCTTCAAGGCCAATGATTCCGGCAAGCTATATGCCGCCATCAAAGACGTGATGGCCTCGCAAGAAGGTGAGATGTATCTACGCAGCACCGTAAGGGACGCGGCGGGCCAACTGCAAGGCGCGATGATTAACGCGATGACGGTGCTGGAAGCGCGAGCGCAAGAACGGCTTCTGCCCGTCGCGACGACAGTTCATCAAGCCGCCCTGCTGCTATACGAGCGCACCCAGCTACTACGGGTTCAGATTGAACTGACACTGGGCGAGTATCGGGAATTACTCACTCAACAAATTCGCCAGCAATACGACAAGGCCGCGAAGGAGACCGGCAAGAAGGCCCGGGCGCTGATATTCAGCGGCATGCTGACCTTGCCCGGCCCGGCTCAGAACCACATATTCAAAGCCACGTTCTGGGTGGCGGATACCGCCGAAGGGTTGAAAGAAAAGCTAATTGCCGTGTCGGACGCTGGCGCAGACGCCATGGACACTGGCTGGCGCAGCGTGGTGGTGGGCCTTGGAAGTTTGGAACCTAAGGCACACGCGATAGTCGGGCGACTACGAACCACGGCTGCGGATGCAAAGCTACGAGCACATACGGCTTTTGTGGGAATACGCGGGATGGCGAACATGGACGTGGCGTTGTCCATGGGCGCGTTGTTCTTTCAACAGGACGGGCTAACACGCAGTTTGCAAGAGCTTGAACACAGGCTGGGCGACCGATACCCAGAAGCCCTCGCGGGCGTAGCCGCAAGCGCGATGGGCGTTATCGGTGTCGGCATCGAAGCCGCCGGCGTGGGATTCAGAGGTGTCACGCAGGCAATGGAAAAAGCCGCTATCGCCAAGCCGCACGCGGTGAAAGCATTGACGCTTAGTAAGGGCCTGATTCGTTTTGGCGGAGCCACGAGCGCGCTGTCGGGCGTGGTAGAAGGAGTGCAGTATTTCTTTGCCGCGTATAGGAATGGCCGCGCGGGCGACACCCCCGCAGCAATGCGACATGGATGGGCCGGAGGGCTTGCGCTAGCGAGCGGCTTGACTGGGAGCGCAGCCGCTATCTTCGGATTGACTTCGCTGACGGGCCCTTTGGGTTTAGCGATCGTATTCGGCCTCGTCGCTTACGCCGCATCAAGTACCGCCAAGGAGCTTGAGGCCACACCATTAGAGCAATGGAGCAGGCGCTGCTATTTCGGCGTACACAACGAAAAACCACAGGTTTGGTGGAACAGCGCAATGACCGCCATGCATGTACCAAAGCACCGAAATCTCGAAGATGCCATAGCCAAATCCAACGCGGCCATCATGGATAGCGAAACGGCCATTGGCGCGCTGAATGCAGCCATTCTCGGAATGGGCATAACGGCAAAATTTCTCAGCAATCCTCAGCCGACGCTCGACATCCGAAGCGTAGAGCCGATTTGGTCTCAAGCATTCGTCTACCGCATCGATTTCCCACAGTGGGATAGCGAACAAGGTGCATATGCCATGTACGTGAGTCTAAAGGACTACAAGGGACAACACTTTGCAGTAGTGGACCAACACAACGCTCCGCCATTGGCTCATTTGTCGCACGACCGGCGACCCGCGAGCTACACGGTCGACGCCAACGCGACGCGCAAGCCAACTCAAGCGGAATCCACGATCACCGGCACGCTCACCCTTGCTTTTTTGGAACGCGACATTGAATCGGCAACCGTGCGCGCAATGTACTGGCCCGACAAGACGAAAACCGACCTTTTTGCAGAGCTGGTGGTAACTGCGATGCGCTAGCCGGTTGCTCTGACATACAAAACTGTCTCCGTTGGCAATCCAGAGCACACATCCCAAGAGATATGACAAATAAAAGATCCATATTGGACGCCCCTACACGAGGATGGCAGCGCGATTTGGCGATGCCGACCGATAGTGAACGACCCGCGATAAGGTCAGACCCTTTACCGACGCTAAATGCGCTCAACGACACGTACTTGGAAGTGTCTCGTCGTGCCACGAAAATGCGCGGACTAATGCTGTTTTTGGCATTATTTCCTTTGGTCTTCCTGCTGTTCTTAGTGTTCAATTTTGGCGATCTAAGCAGCCAATGGGAGCTCGGCTTGGCAGCCACGGCCGAGATGCTGGCTATTTACCCCTTTATGGCGGCCATGGCATACCTCTGCATACGCATAGACACTGCCATCCCCCGCGACGAGCCGGTCCGTTTTAACCGTTTACGCCGAACCGTATACGTATACAGCTTCGAACACGTCTGGTGGAATCCATTCGCGAAATGGCAGGTCACCACGAAATCCTACGATTGGGCCGACCTGCGTGCCGAAGTCTGGCGGCAACGGGGGGCCACCGGGCAAGGCGGCTTGATGATTTCGTGGGGCGTATCCGTGGCCGTCGTCAAGCCGGGCACCAATCAAGTCATCGACCGGTTTCCCTTAAGCGTCTACCAGGACGAAGGCAGTTCCTGGGATTACGTGCGCGCCTACATGCAGTACGGGGTCGACGCCGTGCCACCCGTACGAGAATTCAACGACCCTAACGAAGTGCCGTCCCACAACCTGGCGCTTCGTCTGGCGCCGAAGGTCGAATGGCCGCCTGCGATGGACGTGGAATCGCGGACGGCCCCGGCTTGACCGCGGGTTTGCCACACGAAACAACGCCCGCGCCCTCGACGCCATAAATACTTATCCCCGCCATCTGTGGAGAAGGCTGAGGACAGTATTGGGGCACAGTCAAAATCCCCTGCCCCGCCAAGCACTTGCGCGTGCTGATCAAACAATGCGCAATCGTCCTTTTGGATGAGTTTGGGCGAAGTTATCCCCGAAAAAGCTGTATGTCCGAACAGCGGTCCTCAAGGCGGGAGCACGGTGCGCGTCTTGTCCCAGCATTCTGTGGAAAAGCATGAGGACAGTTTGAGGGCAGGTACGAAAAGCCCATGCATATCAATAACCTGCAACGGGTGGTCAATAAAGGCCCAATGGTGACTAAGCGGGTACCGAGTTGTCCCCGGCAAATGTGGATAAGGCTGAGGACAGTATGCGGGTAGTCGCTAAAAACGCTTACAGGGCAAGCACTTGAGAGCAGCGGGCAATAAACGCCCAAGCACGATCCGGCCGACGCGACGTGGGTCGTCCCGCGTACGACGCCGCCCAACCTGGGGATAAAAGAAAAGGCTTGTCCCCATGGAATGTGGACAAGCCTATGAACAGTCGGATAACAAGCCCAAAAACTCCTTATCCAACAAGCACTTGCAGGCGCTGGTCAATGAACGACCAGCGCGCGGATTACTCGTCTCCTTCGAGACGCATGCCGATTTTCAAACCGACCTGCCAATGGGCCACCTTGCCGTCCTTGATATGGCCGCGCACTTCAGTGACTTCAAACCAGTCCAGATTGCGTAGGGTTTCGGACGCGCGCTCGATCGCCTTGGCGATCGCGTCATCGGTTGAGGTGGTGGAAGAGCCCACCAGTTCGATTTGCTTGTAGACATGATTCGACATAGCTCGTCTCCGCTAAGGGGGTGAGTCGTGAATCGACGGTCTGTCGGCCGTGTTCCGGCGCTTACGACCGGCAATCCATTCGAACACACAGGATACCGCCGTGGCGCTATCGTGGTGTTACGAGTTCCGTCGCGTGGTCTCGACTGGCGACGAAGCCCGCTCCCGCAACCCAGCAAGGAGATCACCATGCCTGAACGGAAAACCCTGGAACGCGCGAAGCAAGACAAGCGAGAAGGCAAGGCCGCATCCACGCAGGCCGGAGAGTTCGTCCGCGAGGAAATCGAGCACGTGCGCGAAGGCAAGCACGGCGTACGTTCCACCAAGCAAGCCATTGCCATCGGACTGTCCAAGGCGCGCCGCGCGGGCGTGAAGGCCACGCCGTCGAAGAAGGCCAGCCCCGCCACCAAGCATCGGGCCAAAAAGGATATCGAGGCCGCACACGACGGGCATGCCAAGTCGTCCACGCGTTCCCGCGCAACGACCAAGGCCTTGAAGAAGGAAAGCACCAAGCCCGCATCGCGTTCGGCGTTGTCACACCACGCCAGCAAGACGGCGGGCCGCCGCACGGCGGCTGACCGCTCGGCAGCGGCGAAGAAGGCAGCGGCAACAAAGGGCGCGGCCGGCCGTTCCGCCGCCGCGAAGAAGGCGGCGCAGACGCGGGCCAGAAACAAGGCCGCATCGGGGTCGCACCACCGCGCGGCGCATTAGACCCGCGGGCTCTGTCGCCGCAATCCGCGTTGTCCAGCCCACGTCGGACTACCCCACGGCGGGCTACCCCGCGTCGAGCTACCCCGCGTCGCCCTGCCCCGCGTCGAATTGCCGAAAGCGCTCTTGCAGGAATTCGCGCAAGCGCTTGACCGCCGGGGACAGCAACATGCGGTGCACGCACAGCAGGTACAGCGGTGAGGGTTCGGTGGCGTAGTCCGGCAGCAGCGCCACCAAGCGTCCGGCGCGCAGATCGCGCAGCACGTCATAGCGCGATTTGTACGCCACGCCCTTGCCCGCTAACGCCCAGCGGCGCACCAGGTCGCCGTCATCGCCCACGCGGTCGCCCTTGATCGGCACCGTCAGCGCCGTGCCTTCGTGGTCGAACGCCCAGCGGTCGTGCAGCGTTTCGCCCAGCACGAACGACAGGCAGTTGTGGTTGCGCAGGTCTTCCGGTTTCTGCGGCACGCCGTGCCGCGCCAGATACGCGGGTGAGGCGCAGACGACGCGGCTGTTCTGTTCGGCCAGCGGCAGCGCCACCAAGGCGGAATCGCCGGGCTTGCCGTAGCGGATGGCGATGTCCACCGGCTGGCGGTACAGGTCGGCCAGGCGGTCGCTGATGCGCACCTGAAAGCTCACGCGGGGATGCTGGCTCTGGAAGTCATCCAACCAGGGCAGCAGCACGTGGCGACCCAAGTCGGACGGGATCGACACAGACAGCGTGCCGGATATTGCCGTCTTGTCGCGCGCCATCGCGTTCTTGCCCGCTTCCAGCGTAGCGATGGCCGAGCGTGCGTATTCCAGATAACGCTCGCCGTCCGCCGTCAGCCGCAGGCTGCGCGTGGACCGCACGAACAGGCGCGCGTCCAACGTCTGCTCCAGCCGCTTCAGCGCCGCGCTGGCCACGGCCGGAGACACGTCCAGCTCGCGCGCGGCGCCGGAAAAGCTGCCGTGATCGGCCGAGGCCACGAAGATCCGCAAGTCTTCAAACCGCACCATGGTTGACTCATTTTCAAAAAATTATTGAAACTGAGTGCGATGCTAGCCGGTTTTTCATGCCTGCGAACTGGGTAATCATGGTTTCGTTTTCAAGCCCGTCCTGATCTTTCTGGAGCTGACACATGAATATCGAACTGAATGGCAAAAAGGCGCTGGTGACCGGATCATCCGGTGGCATCGGCCTGGCGATTGCGTTCGGCCTGGCCGAGGCCGGCGCCCAAGTGGTGCTGCACGGCCGCAGCGCCGACAAGCTGGCACAGGCGGCTGCCGCGATTGCGCGGAAATTTCCCGCGGCCAAGGTCACGACCGTGCAGGCCGACCTGGCCACCGCCGACGGCGCCGCGTCCATCGTGGCGGCGCACCCCGACGTGGACATCCTGGTGAACAACGCCGGCTTCTTCGCCCCCAAGTCGTTCACCGAAATCACGGATGACGACTGGCAGCACATGCTGGACACCAACGTCATGAGCGGCATCCGGCTATCACGCTACTACCTGCCGCGCATGATCGCGGCCAACTGGGGCCGCATCGTCTTCATTTCCAGCGAATCGGCCGTGCAGATTCCGGCGGAAATGATCCATTACGGCGTCAGCAAGACGGCGATGCTGGCCGTTTCCCGTGGCCTGGCCGAACTGACCGCCGGCACCGGCGTCACCGTGAACGCCGTGCTGCCGGGCCCGACGCGCTCGGAAGGCGTGTCTGACTTCTTCGCTGAAATGGCCAAGGAACAAGGCGTGTCGCAAGACGAGATGGAACGCGACTTCATCGCCCAGCACCGCCCCACGTCACTGCTGCGCCGCCTGGCGACCGTGGACGAAGTAGCCAACATGGTCGTCTACGCGTGCTCTACGCAGGCCAGCGCCACCAACGGCGCGGCGCTGCGCGTGGACGGCGGCGTGGTCCGCTCCATCCTCTGATCTCACCCCATCACCCAAGCAAACCCGAGCCACTGATATGAAAGCCATTGCGTACTTCAAGAACCTGCCGGCCGACAATGCCGACGCCCTGCAAGACATCACCATCGACGAGCCCACCCCCGGCGACCACGACCTGCTGGTGGACGTACACGCCATTTCGGTCAACCCCGTTGACGTGAAGATCCGCGCCAACCGGGCGCCCAAGGACGGCAAGCCCGAGATCATCGGCTGGGACGCCGCCGGCGTCGTGCGCGCCGTGGGCGCCAAGGTCAGCCTGTTCAAGCCGGGCGACCGTGTCTGGTACGCCGGCGCCATCAACCGCCCCGGCGCCAACAGCCAGCGCCACGTGGTGGACGAGCGCATCGTCGGCCACATGCCCAAGAGCCTGGACTTTGCGCAAGCCGCGGCGTTGCCCTTGACGACCATCACCGCCTGGGAACTGCTGTTTGACCGGCTGCGCGTGCTGGACAACGCCGCGCCCAGCCAGGGCAGCCTGCTGGTGGTGGGCGCGGCGGGTGGCGTCGGATCCATCCTGGTGCAACTGGCACGGCAGCTCACGGGGCTGACGGTGATCGGCACCGCCTCGCGGCCCGAGACGCAGGCATGGGTGCGCGAACTGGGCGCGCATCACGTCATCGATCACAGCAAGCCGCTGGCGCAAGAGCTCAAGCGCATCGGCGTGCCGCAGGTCAGCCACATCGCCGGCCTGACCCATAGCGACAAGCACTTTGCCCAACTGGCCGAAGCCATCGCCCCTCAAGGCAAGATTGCGCTGATCGATGACCCCAGCGCCATCGACGTGCGCCTGCTCAAAGGCAAATCGGCGTCGCTGCATTGGGAGTTCATGTTTGCGCGTTCGCTGCACAACACGCCCGACATGATCGCGCAGCACGAATTGCTGAACCAGGCGGCCCGCCTGATCGACGACGGCACGCTGCGCACGACGCTGGGCGAGCACTACGGCAAGATCAACGCCGAGAATCTGCGCCGCGCCCATGCTTTCATCGAAAGCGGCAAGGCGCAGGGCAAGGTCGTCCTGGAAGGTTTCTGACGGCCTTCGCAGAACTGTTCTGCGCAAAGATGGGGTAATCGGGAAGTCCGATAAAAATTATCATCGACTCCTGTGACAACCCCAGGCGGGCGGCCCAGCGCCGCCCGCCGCCCTGTCGCCACGCTGACAACACGCTGACCCGGCCCACAGAAGGCACGGACATGCACGGCGGCGGGATCAAGGAGAGAGACAATGTTCAAGCTCACGCGCCGCGATTTCATCGCGGCCGGCACCCTCATGATGCTTGCCCGGCCGCTGCGCGCCGCCCCCAAGCCCGTGACCCTGATCGTGCCCTACGCCGCCGGCGGCCCTAACGACAACTTCGCCCGGCTGCTGGCCGAAGGCATGAGCGCGCAGCTGGGCGTGCCCTTCATCGTGGAAAACAAGCCCGGCGCCAACGGCATCATCGGCGCGGCGCAAGTCGCGCGCGCGCCGGCCGACGGCAACATGTTGCTGATGGGCGGCTCGGGCCCGGTGTCGCTGAACGTCTTGCTGCGCCCCAACCTGCAATACCGGTTTGACAGCTTCGCGTCCGTGGCCATGATGTTCGACGGCCCGTTGACCATCACGGTACCGGCAACGATCGGGGTGAATTCCATTGCCGACCTGGTCGCCTACGCCAAGAAGGAAAACCGCGCGCTGACCTATGGCTCGCTGGGGCCGGGCAGCGTCACCGACCTGTACGGCTTGATCCTGGCCAAGACGCTGGGCATCCCGCTGACCGCCGTGCCCTACAAGAGCACCCCGACCAGCCTGATCGACCTGATCACCGGCCGCAACGACCTGTCGTACATGACGCCCATCGCGCTGGCCGATCACCAGAAGGCGGGCGCGGTGAAGATCCTGGCGCTGACGACCGACCAGCGCGACCCTGCCCTACCCGATGTGCCGTCGGTGGTCGAGCTGGGCTATCCGCAGTTGAAGGCCAGCTACTGGACCGCGCTGCACGCGCCCAAGGGCACGCCCGCTGACTTGATCCAGGCCTATTCCGCCGCGGCGATCAAGACGGTTCAGGCCGAGAGCTTTCGCCAGATGCTGGTGGCCAATGGGCAGACCGAAAAGGCCGGCGGCCCGCAAGCGCTGGACGCACAACTGGAAGCGGACCGCCAATACTGGGGCCGCGTCATCCAGGAAAACCATATCGTGCTGGATTGATCAGAGGCTTGCCGCCGCGTGTCCGGCGGCATCCTGCGTTTCAACCGCAGCAAGAAATGCCCGCCGACATGGCGGGCATTTTGCCGGGCGCGGCCCCCGTCTATTGAAGCCGGACGGGCGCGATGCGATGCGTGGCGGACTTGAAGTTGATCACGGGCCGCGCTTCGCGGCAGGTCGTCTTGCGGATCTTGCCCACGATCAAGTCATGCGTGCCCAGCACTTCGGTGCAGACGATATCGCATTCGATGCTGGCCAGCGCATCGGGCAGCACCGGCGTGCCCTGCTCGTTCATCGCCCAGCCGCCTTGCGCAAAGCGCGCCATGCCTTGGGGCTGCCCCAGAAACGCCTGCATGACGGCCTCGTGCCCTTCGCCCAACACGTTGGCCACGAAGCGGCCGTGGCGCAGCAAGGGCTCGCGCGCCGACGAGGTCTGCTGGACAAAGAAGCCGACCATCGGCGGGTCAGCCGATATCGACGTCAGGCTGGACACGATCATGCCGGCCACCTGTTCGCCTTCACCCGTGGTGACCGCGCTGATGCCGGCCGGCAGCGAACGCATCGCTGCCTTGAAGTCGTCAACCGACACCACCTGGTCATGCTCGTTGACCACCATGTGCGCGCGAATGTCGCCGCGTTCGTCGACCCATCCGTGCCTGGCCGCGTAATCGACCATGGCGGAAAAATCCGCTTCCCATTTCGGATCGCCCGCATGCTGCGACAAAAATCGCAGCACGGATGGCGACAGGCGCACATGGCGCTCGTCTTCGCGCCGCCCGACGCGAGCGATGGCGTGTTCCAGGCGTTCACGCGGCTGCGGGTCGGCCAGCACGTCCAGCCGCCGGAAGTCCGACGGATGCCGCAGCGTGATCGCCCCCGCGTTGCTCAGATAGATCTGCATCTTGCACCCCTTCAGGCCACGGCCGTCGTGCTGCCGACTTCCTTGCGGATGGCCGGAATGATCTTGTCGCCCCAAAGCTCGATCTGCTTGAGCATCGTCTTCTGATCGAAGTCGCCCAGCTGCGTCTGCAACGCAATGTGCTTGGGCCGCAGGATGCTGATCTCTTCCAGCATCTTGTCGATCACTTCATTGACCGAGCCCACCGGCAGGTTCTTGCGCAGCTGCTCGAACGTGGGGTCGTTTTCAGACGGCACTTCCTTGACCATGTAGCCATCGTCGCTTTGCGCGCGGCGGAATTTCAGGCTTTCGGAAATGCGGCGTTGAAAGCGCGCGCAGTCCAGGTACGCGTCGATCTCTGCCTTGTTGTCCGACGCGTAGCCACAGCGCAGAAAGCCGAACTTCACATCGCGGTCCAGGTCGCGGCCGTTGTCCTCGGCCACTTTTTCCAGCCTGCCGCGCAGTTCGGCTATGGCGTCGTTGCCCTTGAGTAGCGCCGTGACGAACAGGTTATGGTTTTCGCGCACGCCACGGCCCAGCGTCACCGGATTGCCCGACGTGATCCACAGCGGCGGCATCGGGTCTTGCAGGCAGCGCACCGCGATCGAGCTGGGCGGAATCTTCAGGAACTCGCCATCGTGTTCAAAGATCTTCTGCGTGAGGCCCTTGGGGATGACGTCAAGAAATTCATTGAAGATTGCCCCCGAATCCGCGATCTGCACGCCGAAGCGTTCGAATTCGAATTCCTGATAGCCCGAACCCACGCCCAGGTCCAGGCGGCCATTGGAGACGGTGTCCACGAAACCCACTTCAGCCAGGAAGCGCGCAGGGTGGTACAGCGGCAGAATGCACACCGCCGTGCCCAGGCGTATGCGCTGCGTCTTGGCCGCCGCGTGCGCCACCGTCATCAGCGGCGAGGGCGACAACGAGTAGTTGTTGAAGTGGTGTTCGGCGTACCAGGCGGCGTCGAAACCGGCCTGCTCCGCCACCACGGTTTGTTCGATGGAGTTGTTGATGACTTGCTTTGAGGACTGGTGGTAACCTCGCTGCTGCGCCAGAATGAACACGCCGAATTCCATAATGTCTCCTCATTGATTGCTTGACGTTCTGAGGAAATTCTAGAGGCCGGCAGTCATCGGGGAAATACAGGAAATGCGGCGTTCTGTGCTGCGTAAAGTGGAGGAATGATGGACAGGCTGCGCGCGATGGAGCTCTTTCTGTCGATCTCCAAGACCGAGAGTTTCTCTGAAACGGCTCGGCAGTTCGGGGTGTCGGCAACGTCGGTATCCCGCATGATCACCGAATTCGAAAACGAGTTGAACGTGAAGCTGCTGCTGCGTTCGACCCGGCAAGTCGTGCTGACCGAAGCCGGCCAGGAATATGCGCAACAGCTTGAGTCCATTCTGTGGAACATCAACGAGGCGCATCGCAATATCACCGAAATCCGCGCCGCGCCCAAGGGCATCCTGCGGGTGCATTCACGCATGATGTTCGGGCTGGGCGTGCTGCCGCCGCTGGTGGCCGCGTTTCGCCAGCAGTACCCCGACATTCATATTGAACTGGTGCTGTCCGAAACCAAGGCGGACCTGCGCCGCAATAACTTCGATATCGATTTCCGCATTTCTCCGCCCGTGGAAGCGGGCTTGAAGCGCCGCATTCTGTTCAAGAGCGAACGTTTTCTGGTGGCCTCGCCCGCCTACCTGGCCAAGCACGCCGCGCCCGCCCGGCCCGCCGATATCGCGCGGCATGATTGCCTGGCCTATCTGCTGCCCGGCGATCAATATTGCTGGCGCTTCAAGCAAGAGGAAGCGATTGAGGAAGTGCTGATCAAGCCGCGCCACGTGACCAACAACGGCGTCGCGCTGCTGGAACTGGCGCTGTTGGGTGAAGGCATTGCGCTGTTGGATGACTACACCGTGCACAACGATATTTCGCGTGGCACGCTGGTGCGTTTATTCCCCGATTACCACGTCACGAACACGACCTTCGAAGAAGGCATGTACGCCACCATTCTGGATACGGCGATGATCCCCGTGAAGATCCGGCTGTTCCTGGATTTCGTGGCCTCGCATGTGTCGGGTTCGGCGCTGCGGTTCACCGCGTACAACAAGATGGCCGCCGCCGAAAGCCCCTGATCAGGCGCAGTACATCAAGGACGAATGCGGCACTGCCCACGCGGCGCACCCACAGCGCCCGCTTCCCGAATGCGCAGCAAGGCCCCGTCCAGCGGGCCTGTGGCCGTCAACCGACCGCTGTCGCTGATTGTCGTGACGAAGATGTCCGACAGATCCGGGCCACCGAAACATAGGGATGCCGGATGCGCGACCGGCAGGTCGATGCGGCGATCCAGCCTGCCCGTCGCATCGAACCGCGCAATGGCTGCCGCATGCACCAGCGCGGTCCACAAACCGCCCTCGCGATCAAAGCAGCAGCCGTCCGGGGCGGAGCCAAGCGTATCGGTATCGATGTAGACCTCGGGGGCAGACAACCGGCCGGCTTCATCCATGCGATAGCGAAAACCCTTGCGTTGCGCGCTATCGCATACATGAAAATGCCGCCCGTCCGGATGCATGACGGGGCCGTTCACCACGCCCAGGCCCTGCGCGATGCGGCTGACCTTGCCGACCGTATCCACGCGATACAAGCCGCCCAGCGGCGCTTCGCCCTCTTGCCGATGGACATGCATGGTGCCGGCCACGAAGCTGCCATCAGGCAGCGGCGCGCCGTCGTTCAGCCGCAGATTCGGGTGGCTGTCGTCAATGCGCCCCAGCGTGTGCGTCGCGCCGTCGTTCAGGCTGACGAGCGCAAATGTTTCTTTCAACGCCACGATGATGCTGTCGTCGCCGTTCAGCGCGAACGAGCCCACCGGGGCGGGCAAGCGCCATTCGCGCGTCGCGCCGCTTTCCGGATCAATCCTCAGCAGCTGCCCGCCGCGGCAATCCAGCATCCACAAACAATTTCCGGCCGCATCCCACACCGGGCATTCGCCCAGCGCCGCGCGAACCGTGCCGATACGTTCGATCTGCATGCGCCGACCGCCCCTGTTCTGCTCGTCCGGCGGACGAATTCCCAAACCATGGTATCGGCTTGAGCCGCGCGGGAATATGCCGTTTTCGTGCAGAACACAACCAACATTCTTGGCCTGAATCCTGCGCAATACCCGTCCATATAATCCAAAAAAAACCGGCCGTCCCGCGCTAAAAGCGGGGCAAGACCGGTCCATCGGACTTATGGAGACACGTCATGCAACATGCCATCGGCGCCCTGCGCGCCCTCGCTTTTTCCCCCATCAAAAAGGTGCCCGCATGAGCGACGCCACGGTCACTTTGGAAGTCAACGAAGGCGTTGCGCTGGTCACGCTGAACAGCCCGCCGGTCAATGCGCTGAACCGCGCCATGCGCCGCCGCATCGTCGCCATCTTCGACGAAATATCCGAGCGCGATGACATACGTTGCGCCGTGCTGACGGGCCAAGGCAAGGTGTTTTGCGCCGGGGCGGATTTGAAAGACCGACCCAACGCCGACATCGCGGGCGACTTTCTGGAGCACAACCGCATCACCCGCGAAACCGGCAACGCCATCAAGGAATGCGCCAAGCCGGTGATTGCCGCCGTGAACGGCGCGGCGCTGGGCGCGGGGTTGGGGCTGATGGCCGCGTGCGACATCATGTACGCGTCTGACAACGCCACCTTCGGCATGCCCGAGATCAACGTGGGCCTGGCGGGCGGCGCGTCCATGTTGCGCACGCTGGTGGGCCGGTCAACCTTGCGCCGCATGTTCTTTACCGGTCAACGCCTTAGCGCGCAGGACCTTCTGCGCCGCAACGTGTTGGAAGACGTACTGCCGCCCGACCAGTTGCTGCCGACGGCGTTGGCGCTGGCCCACGAAATTGCGTCCAAGGCGCCGCTGGCCGTGCTATACGCCAAGCGCGCCGCCAATATGGTGGACCTGATGCCGCAGCGCGATGCCTACCGTTTCGAGCAGGACTTCACGATGGCGCTGGCCAAGACGGAAGACGCCCGCGAGGCACGCATGGCGTTCCTGGAAAAGCGCCAGCCGCAGTTCAAGGGCCGCTGACATGGCGCTGACCGAACAAGCGCGTAGCCCGCAGCAACATAGCCCCCAACGACATAGCCCCCAGCGCGCGGGCGCCGGACTGACGCCGTTTTTCAAGGCAAGCGGCATCGCCGTCGTGGGCGCCTCGGATGACGTCACCAAGATCGGCGGGCGGCCCGTGCAGATGCTGATCAAGCACGGCTATGCCGGCGCCGTGTATCCCATCAACCCCAAGGGCGGTTTCATCCAGGGCTTGGCCGCCTACGCCTCGGTGCGCGACACGCCTTCCGCTCCCGAGCTGGCCATCCTGGCCGTGCCCGCCGCCGCCACGCCCGCCGCGTTGCGCGACTGCGCGGCGCGCGGCACCAAGGCCGCCATCGTGCTGTCGGCCGGCTTCACGGAAGCGGGCCCCGCCGGCGCCGCGCTGCAAGCCGAGCTTGTCGCTATCGCCCGGGAATACGGCATGCGCGTGCTGGGGCCGAACTGCCTGGGCGCGGTCAACGTGGCCGACCGCCTGATCGGCTCGTTCTCGATCGCGCTGGAAGAACACATGCCGCCGGTCGGGCACGCAGGCATCGTGTCGCAGTCGGGCAATGTGGGTAGCCACACCATGCAAAGCGTGGCGCGGCGCGGCATGGGCGTCAGCCGCTTCATTGCGACCGGCAACGAAGCCGACGTGGACGTGGCCGACGGCATCGCCGCGCTGGCCGACGACCCCGACACGCACATCATTCTGTGCTGCATGGAGACGTGCCGCGATGCCGACAAGCTGATCAGCGCGCTGCGCCTGGCGCGCCAGCGCGGCAAGCCGGTCATCGTGTTGAAGATCGGCTCCACCGAAAAAGGCCAGCAGGCGGCCGCGTCACACACCGGCGCGCTGACCGGGTCGGACGCTGTCATCGACGCCGTCTTCGGCCGTTACGGCGTGCTGCGCGTGCGCTCGGTGGAAGCGTTGATCGACGTCGGCCACGCGGCGTCGATGCTGATGCCGAACCGCTTGCCCCGCAACGACGCGGTGACGCTGGTGGCCGCTTCGGGTGGCTTCGGCATCATGATGGCCGACGCCATGAGCGAGGCCGGGATGACGCTGCCCGCGTTGGCGCCGCTGACGCAACAGCGCATCCACGACGCCGTGCCCACGGCCAGCACCGGCAACCCGGTCGACGCGTCGGCGCAAATGTCGAGCCGGCCGGACATCCTGTTGAAGATGCTGACGGCCTTGCTGGAAGATCCGTCCGACAGTTCGCTGGTGTTGTTCATGTCGCTGTCGCTATACAACACCCGGTTGCGCGGCATCTACCTGGAAGCGCTGGCGCAGGTGCGCACCAGCCATCCGCAGCGCCTGCTGATGATCATCAGCCAGGGGCCGGCGGACGCGATCGAACAGATCAATGCGCTGGGCATACCCGTGTTCGCCAGCATTGACGCAGCGGCCACGGGCTTGGCGGGGCTGGCACGGCTGGGGCAGTTGCGTGCGAAGGGTGGCGCTGACAGTGCGGCTGGAGCGGGTTACACGACGGCAACACCGCTTGCAGCGCCCGACGGCGCTTCGATTGCGGCCATCGACAATGCGCCCCCCGCCCCTTCCCCCATCGACCCCGTCGTCTTCAAGAGTGAATTCCACGCCAAGCAGGCGCTGGGCCAAGCCGGCATCGATGTGCCGCGCGAACTGATCGCCACCGATGCCGACGCCGCCGTGCGCGCCGCCGACAGCATCGGCTACCCCGTCGTGCTGAAAATCGCGTCGGAGGATGTGGCGCACAAGACCGAGGCGGGCGGAGTGGCGTTGGATCTGGCCGACGCGCAGGCCGTGCGCGAGGCGCATGTTCGCATTCTTGCCAACGTGGCGCGCCACGCGCCCGGCGCCCGCATTGACGGCGTGCTGGTGGCGCCGATGCTGCGCGGTGGCACGGAAATGATCGCGGGCGTGTCGCAAGACCCGGTGTTCGGCCCGATTGTCATGGTGGGCATGGGCGGCATCTTTGCCGAAGTGCTGAACGACGTGGCAGTGCAGACCGCGCCCGTCACCGAAGACGAAGCGCTGGCGATGATCCGGTCGTTAAAGATGTTTCCGATTCTGGACGGCGCGCGCGGACAGCCCAAGGCCGACGTGGCCGCCGCCGCACGCAGCGTGGCCCGCTTGTCGGAATTTGCATTCCGGCATCGCGACGACATCGCCGACATCGACATGAACCCCATTCTGGTACGGCCCGAGGGCCGGGGCGTGGTGGTGCTGGACGCGTTGATGATTCCGCGCGCCGCGCGTGCCTCTACCCCGGCAGCCGCGCCCGTACAGCAAGGACAAGCATGCAATTTGAACAACAGGTAATCGTTCCCGACCCCGCCTCGGGCGTCGAGGTCTACCGGCAACACGCGCGCAACTGGCTGCGCGCGAATCTGCCGGATTTCATGCGCGCGGACAGCCTGGAGTGGCGCGCCGCCACGCTGGCCGAAAGCAGCGCCTGGGAAGCGGCCATGCATCAGGCCGGCTTGGCGGGCATGACCTGGCCCGAAGCCTATGGCGGACATGGCCTGACGCTGCGCGAGCATCTGGCGGTGAATAAGGAAATCGGCGCGCTGCCGATGCCGGAGAGCGTCAGCTCCATCGGCAAGGAGCTGGCCGGCCCCATCATCATGGCCGTTGGCGACGAAGCGCAGAAGCAGGCCTTTTTGCCGGAAATCCTGACGATGCGGCAATTCTGGTGCCAGGGCTTTTCCGAACCGGACGCGGGCTCGGACCTGGCGCGCTTGCGTACCAAGGCGGTGCAGGAAGGCGGACACTGGCGCATCAACGGCCAGAAGATCTGGACCAGCGGCGCGGCCAAGGCGCACTACTGCCTGCTGCTGACGCGCACCGGCACCGTGGCGGACAAGCACCGTGGGCTGCTGATGTTTGCCGTGCCGATGGACACGCCGGGCATCCGGGTGGTGCCGATCAAGTCGATCGACGGCAAGGAGTCGTTTGCCGAGGTGTTCTTCGACGACGTGGTGGTGCCCGACAGCGCGCGTCTGGGCGCACCGGATGAAGGCTGGAACGCCGCCATCCGCGTGCTGTCCATCGAACGCGCCACCAATCGCATGTACCGGCCGTGGCGCTTTGAATGCGAACTGCGGCAGTTGATCGCGGCGTGCAAATCCGACGCGCATCTTGCGCCATCGTTGGACGACGGCTATGTGCAGCAACGCGTGGGCGACGTGGTCGCGCAGGTTGACGGCTTGAAGGGGCTGGTCGAACTGACGGTGGACCGCATGTTGCGCGGCGAATCCATCGGTGCGCGCGGATCGCTGACCAAGCTGTATTGGTCCGAATGCCATCAGGCCTTTGCCGCGCTGGCGCTATCGCTGCTGTCGCAGGTGGGGCCGCATTCCAGCCCCCTGGCGCGGCGTGCGCAGAAGGCCTTTACCAACGCGTATCTGTTCGCGCGCGCTGAAACGATCTACGCGGGCACCACCGAAGTGCAGCTGGATGTGATCGCGCAGCGCGTCATGAATCTGCCCAAGGATTTGACATGAGTAGCGAAGAACTGCGTCCCGAAGAGTTTGCGCAGGCCGCCGACGCGGCCATCACGGATGCGCTGTCGCGCACGGACCCGCACGAGATGGCCGCCGTGCTGGCGCAGGCCGGTCTGTGCGGCGTGATGGCGGACGAGGCCGACGGCGGGCTGGGCCTGGACCTGGCGTTCGCCTTGCCGATTGCGCAGGCCGCAGGCCGGCTGCAACTGCCCTTGCCGCTGGCCGAACAGATGTTGCTGTCCAAGGCGCTGGCGGGCACTCCGCACGCCGCCGTGCTGGTGGCCGGCGAGCGGTTGGCGGGCATCGCGTGGCAAGGCAGCGTCCAGCAAGGTAGCGCGCGTCTGGATCATGGCCCGGCCGACTGGGTGCTGGTTGCCGATGGGGACGGCGCGGCACTGCTGGACGTGCGCGATGCCACGCAAGAACCGCAAGCGGAACTGGACCCGGACCATCCGCAGATCTGGCTGGCGCTGGCCGGCGCACCCGTGCTGGCGCGGCTTGACGCGCGGGCACGGGTCGCGCTGGAAGCGTCCGCGCAACTGCTGCTGGCCGAGTACGCCAACGGCGCGGCCGAAGGGACATTGCAAGCCGCCGCCGGCTACCTGGCGACCCGCGTGCAATTCGGCCGTCCGCTGTCGGCCAAGCAGGCCGTGCGCCATTTTCTGGCGCGCATGCGCTTGCTGCAAGACGTGTCCAGCGCCGCGATCCGCCGCGCGATGCACACCGAAGAGTTCGGTGCGCATCGCGATACCCGGCCGGCGTTGGCGGGCGCCATCGCCAACGCCGCCTTCGTCATCGAAAAATCCATCCACCTGCACGGCGGCATGGGCTTTACCTGGGAGCTACCCTTGCACCCCGCGCTGCGCGCGGTGCGCAAACTGGATGCGGCATTCGGCGGCGTGTCACGTGCCGTGGGCCGCGATTTCATTGAATCGGTGTAGGAAGAAACCATGCAACAAGATCTGGCTGGGCGCGTGGCGCTCGTCACCGGCGCAGGCGCCGGCATCGGCCGCGCCACCGCGCGCGTGCTGGCGGCGCGCGGCGCCATCGTGGGCATCAACGACTTGAAGCAGGAACTGGTGGACGCGGCCGTCGCCGACATCACCGCCGGCGGCGGCAAGGCGTTTGCGGTGGTGCAGAACGTGGCGTCACGCGAAGGCGTTGCGCAGGCCGTGCGGCAGGCGGCCGAGTACGGTTCGCGCTTTGACATCCTGGTCAACAACGCGGCGTGGGTGCGCTACCAAAGCGCCGCCGAGATCCAGGCCGACACGATGGACCGCATGCTGGACATCGGCTTCAAGGCGGTGATCTGGGGCATCCAGGCCGCCGCCGACGCGATGGACCCGGAACGCGGCGGTGCGATCGTCAATGTGGCGTCCACCGCCGCGCTGAAATCGGCGCCGGCGTCGATGGTGTATTCGGGCATCAAGGCGGGCGTGCTGGGCATTACCCGGGCGGCGGCCGCCGAGCTGGGCGGGCGCGGCATTCGCGTCAACGCGGTCTGCCCATCGGCGGTGCCAACGGAAGGCACGCAGCGCAACCGCAACGCCGAACGCGACGCGCGCCGCATCGCCAGCACGCCGTTGGGGCGGCTGGGCACAGTGGAAGACGTGGCCAGCGGCATCGCGTTCCTGGCCAGCGACGAAGCGCGCTTCATCACGGCGCAGGCGCTGGTGGTGGACGGCGGCATCACGTTCACCACGCTTTGATGGATACGGTTCTGTTGACCGGCGCCGCCAGCGGCATCGGCCGCGCCACGGCCTGGCGGCTGGCCCGGCTAGGCCACCGTTGCGTGCTGGTGGACCGCAATGCAAAGGCGCTGGAGGACCTGCTGGCGGAGTTGCGCGCTGCGACGAAGTTGAACGTGGACGCCGATGCCGACAGGATCGCCGCCCCGGTCGCGAAGCCTTCGCGCGCCGGAGCCACGGACCGGTCTGCGCCGCAGTCCCAGGCGCCCGCCACCGCCCAGTTCGAACATCTTGGCCGCGTCGTCGACTTGACGGACCCCGAACAGATTCTGGCGCTGGCCGACGGCATGCCGACGCTGGACGCCATCATCAACAACGCGGGGATGACGGACGCCAGCAACCTGCCCGTCGTCGAACAACATGACCGCGACTGGCAGCGCTTGCTAGACCTGAACCTGCATGCGCCGCCACGCCTGCTGCGCGCGCTACAGGGCCGCTTGGCACCGCACGCCCGCATCGTCAACGTGGCGTCGGGCGCGGGGCTGCATGCCATTCCGCTGCGCGGCGCGTACAGCCCCAGCAAAGCCGGCTTGATCGCGCAGACGCAAGCGCGGGCGCGCGCGCGGCCAGATCTGCGCGTCAGCGTCTTGTGCCCTGGATTCGTGCAAACGGAATTGGTTGACGGGCTGATCGCAAGCGGGCGCCTGGACCCGGTGCGCGCAGTCGCGAAGATTCCCCTGGGTCGCCTGGCCAAGCCCGAAGAGCTGGCTTGCGCACTGGCGTTTCTGGCCAGCCGAAACGCCGCGCCCTTAAGCGGCAGCCGCCTGTCCGTGGACGGCGGATCGTCTGTCTTTGGCGGCAGCCAACCCTTTGCCCCGAACGCCATCGCCGCCGTGCCCTGCGACGCGCCTTTGTCGTTAACCGTGCACGGCGGCTGGCCCGGGCTGGGCAGCACGGATACGCGCGACGGCTACGCCGCCATCGTCGACACGTCTGTGCTGCACAGCCCGCCTGGCGGGCGGCTGGCGGCCACTTTGGCGGCCGCGCAGCGCCATGGCGCCGGCAGTGGGCCGGGCAGCCTGACGCTGCTGCTGCCGCGTGCCGTCCAAGCGGATTTCCAAGTGGATTCCCAGGCGGACTTCCAAGTGGATTTCCAAACGAACTCCCAGGTGGACTCCCATACGAACTCGCAGAGCGCCTGGGAACACGCGGGCGACGACGCCGCCGCGCGCATGCTGATCGCCACGTTGGCCTGTGAATGGGGGCCGCGCGCGCGCCGCATCAATGCTGTCGAAGTGGACGCCGCCAACCCGGACGCCGCGCTGAACCCGCTACTTCGTTTCATCGCGGGGGCTGAAGCTCAATACCTGACAGGGCAAACGCTATGCACACGCTGAACGATCCGGCCGCGATCAAAGCCCGATTCATCGCCGCGCGCGGCTACTGGCGGCCGTGGACCGAGACGCTGTTGCACGCCAATCCCACGTTCTTGTCGACCTACGCCGAATACGCGGGCTATCCCGCGCGCACCGGGCCGCTGACGCCGCGCATGGTCGAGCTGATCTACGTGGCGCTGGACACGTCCCCCACGCACCTGTACGAAGCCGGCCTGACGACGCATCTGAAGCTGGCCCTTGCGGCAGGCGCCAGTGAAGCGGACGTCTTTGATGTGCTGCACTTGGTGACCTTGCAAGGCCTGAGCGCCGTGCTGCAAGCGGCGGACGTGCTGCATGAGGCCGCCCCGTCGGCGGCCCTGCCGCCGGATGATCCGCTTGTGGCCCGCATCCAGGCGCTATGGCCGGATCAGGCGGCCGGCCTGTTGCGAATGGCGGCGCAGGACCCGGGCTATGTGGCCGTGCTGTTGGATTTTGTGGAAGGCGGCGCGCCGGCAGGTGGCCTTAGCCATGCCGAACGCTTGTTGGTGCGCATTGCGCTGCACGCCACGTTCACGGACGGCGACCGCACGGCATTGCAGGCCTTGATTCCGCATGCGCTGACGCAAGGCGTGACGCGCGCGGAAATCCTGCAAGTCATTCAGCTGGGCGCGCACCTGGCCGTGCATGGCGCATCATTGGGCGCCACGGTGTACACGAAGATGGTCGCCGATCACAGGAATGGGCCCGGCAAGGCCGATGCAACGGCTTGACCGGACCCAGTTGCTTGGCTCAGGCTTGCCCTTCCCGCCTGGCGCGGGCATGCGGATCGTTGATTTCCGCTTCCAGTTCGGCGATCAGCCAATCGAACCAGCCTTTCTCGGTGCGGGCATACACCACGGCGGCCGGCGTCTTGCCGTCACGCCACCCCGGCTGATGGGTGTCCATCCACGACGCCAGGCTCTTGTGCGGCGCCAGCAGCCCCGACAACCAGTTCCACAGATAGTCCGGCACGTTACGGCGAAAGCCCTTTGCGCTGGCGTACAGCGTGGGCTCCAGCGGCAGGCTGCCTGAACGGGCCAGCTTGGCCTGCACCCGGCGCAGCGTTTCGGCCGCCGCCTGCAATTGTTCGGTGCTGAGCTTTTTCACGTAGGAGACTCCTGGATTGGGGTTGGCGGATTATCGCCGGAGGAAGCCGGCGTTTCCAAGCGCGGCGTTCAGCGTTGGCCGCGAGGCGGCGTCAGCGCCATCAGCGCCGTGGCCGCAAAGCGCGCCCCCGGCTCCAGGACCTGCATCCCCGTGCGGGTTTCACCGGCCGCCGCCAGGTTGAACGCGTCGGCCACATTGGTGACGGGTTCCACGCACAGAAATTGCGATCCCGGCGCGGTGTAGACCACGACATGGGCAAAGGCCGGGTCCGCATGCAGGGCCAGTTCGTGCCCGTCCGGCCAGTGCAGCGTGGCGCGCCCCTCCCATTGCGACAGATAGGTATCGCAGCCCTCGGCCGACCGGCGCACTTCGCGCACATGCTTGACCCGGCTGCCCGTTGGTAAGCCGTCGGCATCGGCGGGCCACAGGCGCCGCGCGTTCAGCGCCACGCGCTCGGCGGTGAAGTAAGGGTGGATACCCAGGCCGCAAGGCATGGCGGAATCTCCCTGGTTGACCACGCTTAGTGACAGGCGCAAGCCACGCGCGTCAAGCCGGTAGCGCTGCACGCATTCGAACGGCCAGGGCCAGCCCAGCACGCCCGCCGGTTGAGCCAGCACCAGGTCGATGCTGTCCGGCGTGTGATTGCGCACCTGCCAGGGCTGAAACAGGCCCGCACCATGGATGGCTTGCGGGCGGCCGGGCACGGATTGCAGCACGTGGCGCGCGCCGTTGAACGTGAACACCCCGTCGCGAATGCGATTGGAATACGGAACCAGGGGGTAGGAGCCCGCGCGGGGCCACTTGCCAGCCGCCCATTCCGTGGCGGTCAGCGGCACGATCCAGTCGTGTGAGCCCGTGGACAAGCGGGTCAGCCGCCCGCCGCCACCCGGCGCGAACTCGGCCTGATGCGCCCCGCTGGAGATCGTCACGCGTTCGGCCGCATTAATGGGGTCGGGAAACGGCGGGTCGGGAAAAGCGGGATCGGGTAAGGCGGGGTCGGGAAAGGGCAGGTCCGGCATCTGGGGCTCCCACGGCCATCACAAGACCGCGTCGTTGCGATTGTGCCGTCGGCGGCCGGGCGCGGCAAATCCATCCTGCTTGCCACCGCACGCGCGCGCTCGCCCCGATACAATCACGGGCATGAATTCCGCAACACCACTCACCGCCGCCGAGGCCCACGCGGGCCACACTCCCATGATGCAGCAATACCTCCGCCTGAAAGCGGAGGCCGGCCCCTTGCTGCTCTTCTACCGCATGGGGGACTTCTATGAAATGTTCTACGAAGACGCCGAGCGCGGCGCGCGCCTGCTGAACCTTACGCTGACCAAGCGCGGGTCGTCCAACGGCACGCCGATTCCCATGGCAGGCCTGCCCGTGCACGCCATGGAGCAATACCTGGCGCGGCTGGTGGCCATGGGCGAATCCATCGCCATCTGCGAACAGATCGGCGACCCGGCCGCGTCCAAGGGCCCCGTCGAACGCCGCATCGTGCGCATCGTTACGCCCGGCACGCTGACCGACGACGCGTTGCTGCCCGCCAAGGCGGATCGCGCGCTGGCTGCCGTGTTCGTGTCCGGCAACGCCCGCGCGCCGCGCGCCGGCCTGGCGTGGCTGAACCTGGCCAGCGGCGAATTTCGCGTTACCGAATGCGCCCCCGCGCAGCTGGAATCCGAACTGCACCGCATTGCGCCGGCCGAGATCATCTGCGCCGACAGCGCCGCCTTCGACTTCCCGTTTGATGGCGCGCGCTCACGCGTGCCGGACTGGCATTTCGAAAACGATGGCGCGCGCGCGCATCTGCTGGCGCACTTCAAGACCGACACCCTGGCGGGCTTCGATATCGAAGACATGCCCGCGGGCATCTGCGCCGCCGGCGCCCTGCTGCGCTATGCGGCGCGCACGCAATCGCAGGCGCTGGCCCACGTGCAAAGCCTGTCCGCCGAACGGCCGGGGCAGTACGTGTTGCTGGACCCGGTGACCCGCCGCAACCTGGAACTGACCCAAACGCTGTCCGGCGAAGACGCGCCTACGCTGTTCTCGCTGCTGGACGGGTGCCGCACGCCGATGGGCAGCCGGCTGCTGCGCCGCTGGCTGCATCACCCCTTGCGTGAAAACGATCAGGCGCTGGCGCGCCAGCAGGCCATTTCGGCGCTGCTGGCCGGCCGCATGGACGTCGAGCAGACCTTCGGGTCCGCCAGTGTGCTGGAATCGCTGCGCGCCGCGCTGAATGCGTTTCCCGACATTGAACGCATCGCGGCGCGCCTGGCGCTGCGCTCGGTTCGCCCCCGCGAACTGGCCAGCCTGCGCGATGCGCTGCAATCGCTGCCCGCGCGGCGCGACCTGGTCGAACCCATGGCAGCGTCGCCGCGTCTGGGCGAACTGATCTCGCACCTGTCCGTGGACCCTGCCCTGGCCGCGTTGCTGGTGCGCGCCATTGCGCCGGAACCCGCTGTCGCCATCCGCGACGGCGGTGTGCTGGCCGCCGGGTTTGACGCCGAACTTGACGAACTGCGCGGCCTGGCCGCCGATGGCGGCGATTTCCTGCTGCAACTGGAAGCGCGCGAACGCGAGCGCACCGGCATCAGCAACCTGCGCGTGGAATTCAACCGCGTTCACGGCTTCTATATTGAAGTGACCAAGGGCCAGACCGCCAAGGTGCCCGAAGACTACCGCCGCCGCCAGACGCTGAAAAACGCCGAACGCTACATCACGCCCGAACTCAAGACGTGGGAAGACAAGGTGCTGTCCGCGCAAGACCGGTCGCTGGCGCGCGAAAAGTGGCTGTTCGAGCAATTGCTGGACGTGCTGGCCGAACACGTGCGGCCGTTGTCGGACTGCGCCGCCGCGCTGGCCGAGCTGGACTCGTTGTCCGCCTTGGCCGAGCACGCGCGCCGCCACGACTGGATCGCGCCCCAGCTGTCCGAGAATGCCGACATCGACATCGACGCCGGCCGCCACCCGGTGGTGGAACACGCCATTGAACGCTTCACGCCCAACGGCTGCCGGCTGGACCCGGCGCGTCGCATGTTGCTGATCACCGGTCCGAACATGGGCGGTAAGTCGACCTACATGCGGCAGGTGGCGCTGATTGTGCTGTTGGCGCGCATCGGCAGTTTCGTGCCGGCCGCGCGGGCGCGCATCGGCAAGATCGACCGCATCTTCACCCGCATCGGCGCGGCCGACGACCTGGCGGGCGGGCGCTCGACCTTCATGATGGAAATGACCGAGGCCGCCGCCATCCTGTCGGCCAGCACGCCCAACAGCCTGGTGCTGATGGACGAAATCGGTCGCGGCACGTCCACCTATGACGGCCTGGCGCTGGCCTGGGCCATTGCCTGCCGCCTGCTGGCGCACAACCGCGCACTGACCCTGTTCGCCACCCACTACTTTGAACTGACGCGCCTGCCGGCCGAACAGCCGGCATCGGCCAACGTGCATCTGGCCGCTGCCGAATCCGCCGCGGGAATCGTGTTCCTGCACGAAGTGCGCGAAGGCCCGGCCAGCCGCAGCTACGGTATCCAGGTGGCGCAACGCGCCGGCGTGCCTGCCGCGGTCATCCGCCAGGCCACGCGTGAACTGGAACGGCTGGAAGCACAAGGCGCTCCCACGCCCCAGCTGGGCTTGTTTTCAGCGGCGGCGGACGCCGACGCGCACGCCTACGCCCAGGCCGATCGCGACGACGCCCTCGAGGCGCTGGACGCGCTGCGCGAAGAACTTGCCACGATCGACCCCGACAGCCTCACCCCGCGCGAAGCGCTGGACGCCCTCTACCGCCTGAAGAAGCACCTGCAATGAACCTTGACCAACCCCTGCCGCTGTTAGGCGACCAAAGCCCGAACGACTTCATGCGCCGCTACTGGCAGCGCAAGCCGCTGCTGATCCGTCAGGCCATCCCGGGCTTTCAGCCGCCGCTGACCATCGCCGCCATCAAGAAGCTGGCGCGACGCGACGATGTGGAATCGCGCCTGATCTGGCGTGAAAACGGCGAATGGCAAATGGAGAACGGCCCCTTTGCGCGCCTGCCGAAAGACAACGAAGGCGATTGGACGCTGCTGGTGCAAAGCGTGGACCTGCTTAGCGACGCCGCATCCGAACTGATGGGCTTGTTCCGCTTCATTCCCGACGCCCGCCTGGACGACGTGATGATCAGCATCGCCAGCCATGGCGGCGGTGTGGGGCCGCATTTCGACAGCTACGACGTGTTCCTGCTGCAAGCGGCCGGCGAACGCGAATGGCGCTATGGACGGCAAAAAGACCTGTCGCTTGAACCGGGCCTGCCGCTGAAGATCCTCAGCAACTTCCAGCCCGAGGACAAGGCGGTGCTGGCGCCCGGCGACATGCTGTACCTGCCGCCCCAGGCCGCGCACGACGGCGTCGCCATGGGAGATGGCTGCATGACGATTTCGATCGGCTTTCGGGCGCCCACGCAAGCCATCCTGGCGCGCGGCCTGCTTGAAGCCGCCGCCGACCAGGTCATGGCGCGGGTGGGCTTGCTGGGCGGCCCTTATGGCGAACCCGCCCTGCCCGGCCCGAAGCTGTCCGCCGTCTATCGCGACCCCGGGCAACCCGCCGTCGACACCCCGGCGGCGCTGCCGGATGCGCTGGTGGCGGCCACCTTGGAAACCGTGGAAAAACTGCGTTTTGACGATGCGCTGGCCTCGCGCTTTCTGGGTTGCTGGCTGACCGAACCACACAACCAAAGCGTATTTGACGCGCCCGAGGACGTAGAGGTTGATCTGGAAGAAGACTGGCCCGCGTCCGGTCGCCTGGTGCTGGACCGCCGCACCCGCATGCTGTATCGCGGCAAGCAGCTTTTCATCAACGGTGAAACCGCCATGACGCCCGCCGACACCGCGCTGCGCACGCTGGCCGACGCCCGCAGCCTGGACTGCGCCCACCCCGCCTGCGCGAAGCTGTCGGAAGAGGCACGTTCGTGCCTGGCCGACTGGCTGGACTCGGGGTGGATTCATTACCAGCCGGCGTAGTATCCGGACACGTCCGCGTATCGGAGTCGGACAGAACGCAATCAGATCCATGCGCGGGGACACATAAGGAAAGACATAACACGAAGCTGAAAGGTTTGTTGCCGTTGGGATGCGACCTTTTTAACTTTCACACGCGCTGCGGCGTCGGCTTCCTGTAGCCTGAGTTCTGGTTTCCCCTAAGGGGGTTTCAAGAGTCGTCATCTACAGGAGTCCAAAAATGATGAGCAAAACCTTGATTATTGCTTCGGTGCTGGCCGTTGCGCTCAGCGCTTGCAACAAGAAGGAAGATGCCCCGGCGGCGCCCGCGACCACCCCTGGCGCCAGCACGCCGGCCCCCTCGACCACGCCTCCGGCCACGTCGCCGGCCCCGACTTCGCCTGGCACCACGCCTGGCGGCGGTTCGAATACCCCGGGCGGCTCGACCACCCCGGCGTCTTAATAAAACAGAGACGAACCCCCGCTCTGAAGACGCGAAAAAGCCCTGGCAAGAAATTGCCGGGGCTTTTTTGCGTCTGGGCGCGATGCGGGGTGCGCAGTGCCCTGCGCAGCGGCGATGCCCACCCTGCCCGCCCTGCCCACCCGCGCAATGAGCCGGGCTGATCCGCCCGCCCGCTGCCAGGGCGGCGGCCCCAACGAAAAGGCCCCCATATGGGGGCCTTGACCAATCCGGGCCGGCGCGCTGGGCGCCGGCCAAGAACGGCTATTACATCTTGTCCTTCAGCACGCTCAGCAGACGCTGCGCGGTGGCGCTGCTGTCGCGCGCGCCGTTGGCGTCCAGCACCGTCACCGTGGTCTGGTCGCCCGTGGCGGCCAGGTGGATGCGGAACTGCGGTGCTCCGGCCTTCTTGTCGCCCGAGAACATGCGGCTGAAGAAGCCCGGCTGCTCGTTCTTTTCGCCGGTGTCGGTGTCGACGTAGCGCACGAAGTAGTCACCCGTGGAGCGGTCGCGGTCGTCAACGGCAAAGCCGCCGCCGTCCAGGGCCACGCCGACACGGCGCCAGGCGCGGTCGAACGATTCAGCCACCAGCAACGAGGCGCCTTGGGAACGGACGTCTTCCTGCACGGCCGGCTTTTGCGGCGAGGCTTCGGCCTGCTGTACCAGCTTGCGGGCGTTGTCCACGTCGGAACCCAGGTAGACCATCATGCGCGCCAGCATGGCGGCGTTCAGGCCCGGGTCTTCCTTGCCGTTCTGCCACTGCACCTGGCCGCCGTCGGAACCGACGCGCTTTTCAAGCATCTGGCGGTGGCTGACGTAGACCTCGGTGTGGCCGTTCACGCGTTCGACGCGGGTACGGAATTTTTCACGTTCGCCGCTATCCCAGGCCGATTCCAGCACAGCGCCCAATGCCTGGCGCAACCAACTTTCCGGAATCTTGGCGCGGTTTTCCGCCCAGTCGGTTTCGATCAGGCCGGCAGACGGGTTGTTGCTGGCCACGGTGAAGCCGTTTTCGGTCCAGAAGTCGACCAGGCGCGGGAACACGTCTTCCGGGGCACGGTCAACGACGAGCCAGCGCAGATCGCCGTCGCGTTCGACGCGCATGTCCTGGCGGCCGGGCAGCACGTTGCTGGACTTGGGCGCGGTGGCTTGCGCCTGGCCCTGCTGCTGGAACTGCGAGTACGTCGTCGAGCCCGAAGCGGGCGCGCGATAACGCGGGTCGCTATTGGCCTGAGTCAGATCCGGCGGGATGCTCAGAGGCTCTCCACGCTGGGTGACGGCGCTCTTGTAGTTGACGGATTCTTCATTGCCCAGGAATTGATTGACCTCGCTGCAGCCGGCCAATAACACCAGAGACATCAATGCCGACAAACCGGCATGACGTTTGTTCATACGTATCCTCACGATATTTAGAGCAGACCCGTTTCCTGGAGCGCGCGACGCACGACTTCGTGGTTCTGCGTACCCAGTTCAACCAGCGGAAGCCGGTAGCCCAGTGCGCTGCGGCCCATTTCGGCCAGCGCCCACTTGACGGGGATGGGATTGGCTTCAACGAACAAAGCCTTGTTCAGACGCGCCAGATAGGCATTAAGTTCACGCACCTTGGGCACGTCGCCCGCCAATGCGGCGGCACAGAGGTCGCGCATGAGCTTGGGCGCCACGTTGGCGGTCACGGAGATATTGCCGCGCGCGCCCAACAGAATCAGGGCGGCGGCAGTGGGGTCGTCGCCGCTGAAAACCTGGAACGTGTCCGGCGCTTCACGCAGCAGCAGACCGCCGCGCGCGATGTCGCCGGTGGCGTCCTTGATGCCGATGATGCCCGGCACCTGCGCCAGGCGCAGCACCGTTTCATTGGTCATGTCGGCCACGGTGCGGCCGGGCACGTTGTACAGGATGGTGGGCAGGTCGACGGCTTCCGCGATAGCGCGGAAGTGACGGTACAAACCCTCTTGCGAGGGTTTGTTGTAGTACGGAACGACCGACAGGCCGGCCTGCGCGCCCACGGCCTTGGCGTGGTTCGTCAGGTGGATGGCTTCGTCCGTGGAGTTGGCGCCCACGCCGGCGATGACCGGGATGCGGCCCGCGGCATGTTCCACCGCTACGCGAATCAGTTCCGCGTGTTCTTCCATGGAGACCGTGGGCGACTCCCCGGTGGTGCCCACCACCACGAGCGCGTCGGTTCCTTCCTGGACGTGCCAGTCGATCAATGACCGGTAGGCAGCGTAGTCCAGGCTGCCGTCGGGCTGCATGGGAGTGACCAGGGCCACCAAGCTGCCCTGGAAATTAACGCCTGCGGCGGATGCAGGGGATGCCATAGATGTAGGGCTCCAACGCCCCGTGGCAGGATGCCCCAGGGCCAGAATCAAAGAAACCGCTGAGTTTAACGGATATTGGATGAAATCCTACAGAAACCACTGGACGATAGTCGTTCCAAGTTCATACACCGGGCGCATCAAAAGCCACAGCACATCCGTGACCAGCAAGACGATCACGATGACCAGCCCATACGGCTCTATTTTTGAGTATTGCCAGGCCAGACGGTTCGGCAACAGGCTGAACAGGATGCGTCCCCCATCCAGCGGCAAGATGGGCAGCAGGTTCAGCGCCATCAGCACCAGATTGATGTTCACGCCCGCCACGCCCATCTGGAACCAGAACGATTCCTGCATGCCGGATTCCAGCATCAGGCGCAGCGAAAAGGCCCACAAAATCGCCATGAAAAGGTTGGCGGCGGGACCGGCCAGCGCCACCCAGAGCATGTCGCGCTTGGGACGGCGCAGGCGGCCGAAGTCCACCGGCACGGGCTTGGCCCAGCCGAACAACATGCCGGGGCTGCCCAGCAGTTTGGACGCCAGAAGAATTGCCATCGGGACCAGCAGCGTGCCGATCGGGTCGATATGCCGGGCGGGATTCAGGCTGACACGGCCGGCTTCATAGGCCGTGGGGTCGCCGAACATGCGGGCCACGTAACCGTGCGCGGCCTCGTGCAGCGTGATGGCGAAGATGACCGGTATCGCGTAGACCGCAATGGTTTGGATGATGTCGTTCATGGCGAACCGGATTGTAGATGAGCCGCGGGGGGG
>NZ_JBLVOL010000137.1:151631-177205 GCF_053543755.1 Achromobacter semiaridum
CCGGCACGCAAGGGCAAAACAGTAATAGGGAAATCAGGCAAGGCCAAGCGTGGCCGGGTCGCCGCGGCCCACGCGCACCACGACGGGATCGTCGCTGGTGAGGTCAATGACGGTGGTGGGAGACTGCGCGCACGCGCCGGCGTCGATGATGGCGGCCAGCTGATGGTCGTAGCGTTCGCGGATGGCTTCGGCGTCGTTCAAGGCCTCGGTTTCGTCCTTGGGGATCAGCGTGGTGGACAACAGCGGCGCGCCGACTTGCTCAAGCAGGCCCAGCATCACGGCGTGATCGGGCACACGTATGCCGATGGTCTTGCGCGACGGATGCGAAACGCGTCGCGGCACTTCCTTGGTGGCTTCCAGAATGAAGGTCCACGGACCGGGCGTGGCGGCCTTCAGCAGGCGGTATTGCTTGTTGTCGACGCGCGCGAAATGGCCAATTTCAGCCAAGTCGCGGCACAGCAAAGTCAGGTGATGTCTTTCGTCCAGACCGCGTAGCCGGCGCAAGCCGTCCGCGGCGTCCTTGTCGTCCAGCCGTGCGACAACGGCGTAGCTGGAATCAGTGGGTACGGCCACAAGGCCCCCATCGTTCAGCCATTGGGCTGCCTGCTTGAGCAGGCGAGGTTGAGGATTCGCAGGATGAATAGATAAATACAGAGCCATGGGTTTATCCTAACACTCTTGAATGCCGCCAAGTAAAGCGCGGCGATGCAAAATGGCGGGAACGCCGACCCGCCCGGAGAAACAGTATGCGCCTCGATGACTCGCGCGAAAGCGACAATGTGGAAGACCGACGTGCCAGCGGTCCCCGTATCGGCGGTCGTGGAACCATTGGCATCGGTACGATAGTACTTGCCTTGGTGGCCATGTATTTTGGCGTGGACCCCAGCGTCGTCCTGCAAATGGCCGAAGGCCCGACCACCACGCAAGAAGCCCCCGCGACCAAGCCTCCCGTCAACGACCCGCAAGCGCGCTTCGTGGCCAAGGTGCTTGGCGAAACCGAAGACACCTGGGGCGCCATCTTTCAAAAAGACTTGAACCGCCAATATGTCGCGCCCAAGCTGGTGCTGTTTCGCGGCGCAACGCCCACGGCGTGCGGCACGGGCCAATCCGCAATGGGGCCCTTCTACTGCCCAGGCGACAGCAAGGTGTATATCGACCTGGCGTTCTTCGATGAACTGCAAAACCGCTTCAAGGCGCCCGGCGATTTCGCGCAAGCGTATGTAATCGCGCACGAAGTCGGCCACCACGTGCAGCATCTGCTGGGCATTTCGGATCAGGTCGACCAGCTGCGCCGGCGCAACCCGTCGCAGGCCAACGCCTTGTCGGTGCGCATGGAATTGCAGGCGGACTGCTTTGCCGGCCTGTGGGCGCAGCGGGCCAACGCGGCGCGCAATATCCTGGAAGGCGGTGATGTCGAGGAAGCGCTGGGCGCGGCCACCGCCATCGGCGACGACCGCTTGCAAAAGCAGGCGCAGGGTTATGCCGTGCCGGACTCTTTCACCCATGGCTCGTCGGCCCAGCGCGTGCGCTGGTTCAAGCGCGGCCTGGAAAGCGGCAGCATCAAGCAGTGCGACACCTTCGGCGCCAGCGCGCTGTAGCCCGGCGCTGAAATCGGACATCGCGCCCGGCCCGCAAGCTGTATATCCATACAGCTTGCGGGTTTGCACTGACTCCATCTTGTAAGATTACGCCCCCTCGCCCTGTTTGCCCGCACGCGCACCTGCGCCGCGGCGCGAGCGGCAGAGCGCATTGGTAGCGCAATTCAAAGACCCTAGATTCGTTTTATGGCCAACAAGTTCGAACCGTTAATTACCGTTGATGAGGTGCAAGAGATTCTTGCCGAACCCAAGGAAACCGTAAAACCGATCTCCTGGATCCCAAAGCCCGCGGCCAACAACATCCAGTGGATGGAATTCGCAAGCCCCTGCAAGGTCAAGGGCGACGCGCGCGACGACGTGATCTTTCGCGTGACCTATCGCGGCGCGCGCACCGTGGTGCACGGCCAGGCCACGATCTTTCTCACCGAAGCGTTTTGCGCCAGCTTGTTTGTCGGCCCGCATCGCGTGTTCGGTGTCGATACCGATGACTCTTTCCATACCAGCCTGGTGGGCGAAGGCCGGCCGCACTTTCGCAAGCCGCTTGCGGATCGCAGCCACGAACATATCTGGGAGGACGAAGGCGAAGGCTATGCCGAGCCTATCGTGCCCGCCCTGCACACCATCGGCGCGCTGATGCAGTATTTCCTGCCGCGGGCGAACCTCACGCTAGTGGGCGGTTTTGCGCATCCCCTGAAAGGCCGCCAAATCGAACTGATCCTATGAGCAATTTTCTGGAAGCCTCCGGCTGGACCGTCCTGCCGGCCGGTGAACACGCCATACGCGCCGTCGCCCCCATGACGTTGGGGCTGGATGGACAGCACGCCGCCTTCTTCATCGCGCATCCGGACGATGCCACCTTCTATCTGACCGACGCCTGTGAGACCTCGATGCACGCGTCCAGCTACGGCATCGAAATCGGCCCCAAGCGCATCGACATGCTCAATGAAACGCCCGGCGTCAGCCTGGCGCACTTCGACCGCGACGGCGCCATTGTGGCGACCGGCCCGAACGAGCAATTGCAGGAAGCGTTGTGGGATGCGGTGAAGCTGGCGATGGCGCTGTCGTTCCAGTGCGCCAAGTGGATGCCCCGTTTCAGCCAGCTGCGGTTTCGTGCCCAGGTGGGCCGCGCCCTGGCCGAGGGCGTGGGCGTGAATCGCATGGTCAAGGGCGCGCGCGCCAAGGGCAGCAGCGGCCACACCGCCGACTTCGCCTTCGCCGTGCGTGCGGCGGGTAGCACGGCGCTGACCTACATCGAGCCGATTGCGCTGAAGGCCGGCAAGAAAATGGACTGGACGCAGGTCTATCAAACCCACGGCAAGATGTCGGACGTCAAGATGGCGGATGCGCGCAATTCGCGCATGGTCATCCTGGAAGACGGCGCTACCGCCGAGGAATTCAAGAAGGCCGTGACCATCCTGGAGCAATCCGCAACGGTGCAGACGCTGGCCAAGACTCGCGATTGGCGGGAAGTCTTTTCCGGCTAGGACGGCATGTTCGTCAGGCCGTCGACGATTTCGCGGCCATGCAAAATGGCCGCGTGCACGGCTTCGCGCGGGCTATAGACGAACCCGCCGTCCGCAAAGCGCGGCACCGGATATTCATCGCCACCTTCTAGGACGGCGCCGGCCTGAACCACCATGACCGATGCAATGAATACGGGGCCGCTTTGCAACGCTGAAATGTCAGCGTCCTCGCCCCGGGACACCTTGGCCGTGAGCCGGTATCCCTTGTAGATCAAATTGTTCTGATGCACTTTCGGATGCCCTCGTTCTGCGAATGAGCATACCCCGGCATTGATGACAGTCCGGATATGTTTTGTAACCTCGGCAGCCAATAGAAACATTGTTGCACGGCAACAATTGCGTCCCCGTTTCCGGGTGAGACGTAGCCGAATCGTGGCGATCGGCGCAACGCCAAGCGGGGCGCGGGGTTTGAAAGGGCGACGCTTTTGCGCACCGCCCCCCGGCCAAGGCGTTACGGGGATTACCCTAGGTCATGTTGCGAAATCGCCTCTTTGACCGAAATCATGCCCGTCAGGCGCATGTATTCCGGAAGGGCCCAGCCGCGTCCCAGCAGGATCATGCGCGTGTGCAAGTCTTCCTGCACGCGCTGCGAAACCGCCTTGCCCAGATAGCCAAGCTGCTTTTTGCGCAGGTCTACAAACCCCAGTTCGTAGTCCGCCGCCAGCCCCATCCACAGGCGATGCGCACCCACCGACTGGCGGGCACCGCTGATGATGCACAGGCCGGCATCCAACGCCCAGCGGTACACGGCGGTGGCCAGGCCCATCCCCTGATACGCCGGCGCGTACTTCGAATGCGGCGCGCGTACATAGGGGTCAGCCCGCTTGCCCACTTCGATCAGTCGATTAAAGACGGTATAGCCGGCCACGCGGTCACGCCGCACATCCACCACGTACACGTAGTACTCGCCATCGGCTTCGCGATAACGCAGCACCAGGCCGGGGATGTCGGTATGAACCTCCGGCAACGCATACAGGCGGTCCGACGGCCGCTGCATCCGTTGATGAATGGCGTCCAGTTCGTTCTGAACTTCCTCGGGAGCGTGATTGACGTCGATGCGTAGTTCCGAAATCAAACCGGCGGGAAAGCAAATTGCGCGCAGCGCCAGGGTAGGCAAGGCCACCTCCTGAAAAACGTTGATAAGGCTAATGGGAAAAAAAGGTCGGGGGGATCATGTTCAACACAGCTTGAAGACGGGCCCCGCACACGCCGGGCTTCGGCCACGGCCGACGAAAAAAAAGCCGCATTCGCGGCTGGAATGGCTATGTTCGATCAAGCCGCCGCATGCGCATCCCCCTGCATCAAACCGTCGTCGGCATACGCGTCCGGCATGCCGAAGAACGCCGGAAATTGCCGTGCGCCCTTGCGCGTGACGGACAGCGCGCGGGAATCCAGGTCCTTGGTGATCCACCCGCGCTGCATCAGGGCGTCCAGCAGCGCCGCGCCCAGCGCGCCGCCCAGGTGCGACCGACGCTCGCTCCAGTCCAGGCACGCGCATGCAAAACGCCGGCGGCGCAGGCGTGCCTGGGCAACGTCAACGCCAATCTGCGCCATCGACGCTTCGCCCAGGGGTGTCAGCGCGTAATCGCGGCCGTCCTGCGCCAGCCATTGGCGGGCCACCATGGCGTCATGGACGCGCACGGCCAGCGTGCCGGCCATGTGGTCGTAGCAGGTGCGCGCGTCGCGCAGCGCGGTCGGCGTGCTGGGCTTGAACGGTACGCGGTCGGCGCCGGCCACCACCAGCAGGGCCTCAAGCGCGTGCCCCACGTCCCCGTTGGCCAGCCGATAGTAGCGATGCTTGCCCTGCACGGCCATGTCGACCAGGCCCTGTTCACGCAAGCGTTGAAAATGGCTGCTGGCGGTGGACGCCCCGATATCGGCGGCCGCGGCCAGCTCAGTGGCGGTACGCGCGCGCCCGTCCAGCAACAGGCAAAGCATGCGGGCGCGGGCAGGGTCGGCAATGGCGCCGGCCACCGCGGAAAGATTGATGTCGGCGAACTTGGATTCCATGATTCGCTGTGGACCAAAGTGTTGTGTGCAAGGCGTAAGCATACTGCGCCCTATCGCAACATGACATCCGGACAAATCAGAAAAGCCATGCCCAAGTCATCTTCGTTCTTCGGTTGGAAAGTGCTTGCCGCCACCTTTGTGCTGGCCGTCTTCGGCTGGGGCGTCGGTTTTTACGGGCCGCCCGTGTTCCTGCACGCGGTGGTGCAACGCACCGGCTGGAGCGTCGCGCTGGTATCAGGCGCCGTCACCCTGCACTTTCTTAGCGGCACGATCGTCGTTGCCAACCTGCCGCGCCTGTACCGCCGCATCGGCGTGGCGGGGGCCACGTTCGGCGGCGCGGTGCTGCTGGCCTTGGGGGTGACCGGGTGGTCGATGGCCGCATCGCCATGGCAGCTGTATGGGGCGGCGGTGCTTAGCGGCATGGGCTGGGTGGCCCTGGGTGCGGCCGCGGTCAATGCGCTGATCGCGCCGTGGTTCGTGCGGCGTCGCCCGTCCGCACTGGGCATGGCCTATAACGGCGCCAGCGTGGGCGGCATTGTGTTTTCACCGCTGTGGGTATTTTTGATTGCGCAGGCGGGCTTCGCCCAGGCCGCGTTGTGGGTGGGCGTGGCCATGGTCGCCGTCATCGGAGTCTTGTCGCGCAAGGTGTTCGCGGTAACGCCACAGCAGCTGGGCCAACTGCCGGACGGCGATAGCACGGATGCGCCCGCGCCGCCGGCGTCCGCCACGCTGCCCCGCGTGTCGCGCCTGTGGCACGACCGCGCGTTTCTGACGCTGGCCGGTGGCATGGCATTGGGCTTGTTTGCCCAGATCGGGCTGATCGCGCACCTGCTGTCGTTGTTGGCGCCCTTGCTCGGCGCGCAGACCGCCGGCCTGGCGATGGGGCTGGCCACCGCGGCCGCCATCGTCGGGCGCACGCTGGTAGGCGCGCTGATGCCGGCCGGCACCGACCGACGCAAGGTGGCGTGCGCGGCCTATGCCGTGCAAATCTGCGGGTCGCTAACGCTGATGCTGGCCCCCGACGCTATGTGGGCGGTGTGGCTGGGCGTGATTCTGTTCGGGTCCGGCATCGGCAATGCCACGTCGTTGCCGCCGCTGATCGCGCAAATGGAATTCGCGCGTGAGGACAGCCTGCGCGTCGTGCCCTTGATCGTCGCGCTGTCGCAAGGCGCCTATGCCTTCGCGCCCGCGCTGTTCGGCTTGCTGCGCGCCGTGCTGGATGCAAGCGGACACGCCATGGTCGGCTTCCTGGCGGCGGCGGCCCTGTTGCAGGCCGCTGCCATCGTCTGCTTTGCCGCTGGCAGCGGCCAGGCGGCGGTGCGCCGTACGCCGCCCGCCACGATCAAGCCGGCGGGCCCCGGCGCGCCACCAGCGCAGCCATGACCGTATCGCCGGCCTCGTTCACCAGCCCTTCCGCCACGCCTGCGCGGTCAGCCGGCGTTCGGTTCTGGCTGACCTTCCATTTGCCTTCGATGCGCGATATCGGGATCTCGATTCCGATAATGGCTCGCATCTGCGCCGCGATGAAATCCGCCGGCGCCTCGTCCACGCTCCAGGGCTGTGCACGCGCCTTTTCCTGGCTGGCGGTCAGCGCTTCCAGCTGCGCGCGCAACCAGGCGGGATCATCCTGGATGACCGGCGTGCCCCACACATGCACCGCCACGAAATTCCACGTCGGCACCACCTTGTGCGTCTGCGCCTTGGTGGCGTACCAGGACGGCGTGATGTAGGCCTGTGCGCCATGAAACGCGATCAAGCATTCCCGCCCGGCCGCCAAATGTGCAAGCTGCGGGTTGGCGCGCGCCACGTGCAGGCGCAGCACGCCATGGTCGCCTTCGGGATAGAGCAGACAGGGGATGTGGTTGGCCATCAAGCCCCCCTCGCCGCTGGTCATGACGACGCCCAACGGGTGGGCGCGGATAAAGTCGTGCTGGACGGCAAGGTCGTCTTCGCGAAAAGCGGATGGCAGATACATGGTGGGCCAGGCGTTGTCAGGGAAAAACACAACATAACGCCATCGTGGCCCCATGCACAGGGCCATCGCTTTACTGTTTTATAGAGCCACTTCGGCAACCCCGGCAGGGCGTGCGCGGACAGCGTTATCGTCGGACACGCTCGTAGGCTTGGTTCATGCGTTCCCGCGCCTGCGTCTCGCGCGCGTAGGCGCGGTCGTAGCTTTCCAGGCACCCGGGCGTGGGGCTGGGCCACTTGATGGCGGCGATGGCCGCGGTGAGTTCATCGCGGGCGCGCTGCCATTCCCGGACAGCGGCGTACCAATCCTTGGCGGTGTCCATAGTTGTCTCCCTATGTGCACGCTTTCCCTTTGCACGCTTTCCATCGTAGCGCCGCGCATGCAACGCGCCGCGCGCTTTCGCCATCAAAAAAGGATGAGCGCCAGGCCCTGACAGGGTTAACCCCTCGAATCTGTTGCGGCCAGCCCTCAGATCGACGCGCCGCGCAACTTGCGTAAAATCCCGCAGCCCGGATGGTGCATGCGTCCGATCTTTGGGGTCGGCTGCGGCCGGATGCCACGCTTATAAGCGTCTTCGACTCGCGCGGCGGCAACCCGTTTTGCGCTGGACCAAACAAAGATCGATTCATCAGCGCGCGCGCCGCGCCATTCCATCAGGGCGACGGGCCAACAGGACCACGCCTTGAGCTTGAACGCGTGGCGTTTCCAAACCGGATGCGTGGGCCGGCATTGCATGATCGGCGCCGGGCACGCCGCATGCAGAGGCGTCTTTCGTCTCGTTGCCGACGACGTGTCGCCATCGGGGAACATCGCCGACGCCGCCCCGGTCCAAACCCGAACTTTTTTCTTAAAAAATCACGATGTGATGAATATTGACGTCAACCCTCACTTACTCACAGCCACGGCTAATGCTACTGTTCCGCCTGTGCAAGGAGTACATGCAATGGATCAGAAAACGAAGCCCTGGGCCTTTCCCAAGCCTCATCCGGAAAACACCCCACGTGGTGAGCGCAACAAACAGGAGTTCGACGCTCCTGCCGAAGTCAAGAAACCCGCGCCTAAACCGCGCGCCAAAAAAGAACCGACGGCCGCAAGCCGGGCGCGTTCATGATGTTGCCGACCAGGACGCGCGCCGCCGTTGCGGCGTTGCCCGTCCCGGATCGGCCCCGCCGCCGCCCGTCGCCATGACGGGCCCGCGCCGACCTCCCCGGCGCAATTGACGGCTTAAATCAAGCCCGGCCATACTCTGGCGGCCTCGAACGCCTAGAGATCCTATGACCGCATCCATTTTGCTTGGCATCACCATCACGCTGGTCGCCGCCTGGGGCGGCTTGGCGCTGTGGATACGCGCGCCGTTGGCCCGCGCGCCAAGGGGCTTGCTGACCGCGGGCTGGTTGATGCTGGCTTGCGCCGCCCTGGCCGGGTTGGTCTGGCCCACGTGGCGCCCTGCCGGCTATGGCTTTGCAGTGGTCGCGCTGGCGCTGGGCCTATGGTGGGCACGCTTGCGCGCGTCGAACGACCGGCCGTGGATGCCCGAAGTCTCACGGCAGACCCTGGGGCAGGTGGATGGCAACGTTGTCACGCTGCAAAACGTGCGCAACTTCGACTGGCGCAGCCGCACCGACTTCACACCCAGATGGGAAACGCGCCGCTACGCGCTGGACGAACTTCAATCGGTGGACGTTGCGCTGTCGTACTGGGGCCGCCCCGCCATCGCCCACGCCTTGGTGTCGTTCGGATTCGGGCAGGATCGCTACGTCGTTTTCTCGGTGGAAATCCGCCGCAAGGAAGGCGACCGCTTTTCCGAGATCGGCGGCTTTTTCAAGCAATACGAATTGAGCCTGATCGCCTCGACCGAAGAAGATAGCCTGCGCGTGCGCACCAACGTGCGTGACGAAGACAGCTACCTGTACCGCATCCACATGCCGCTGGACAATGCGCGTTCGTTATTCCTGGCGTATGTGAACAGCGCGAACCGGCTGCGCGACACGCCCCGCTTCTATCACACCGTGACGGGCAACTGCACCACCATCGTGTTCCAGATGGCGCGGCGCATCGTGCCCGGGCTGCCGCTGGACTATCGCCAGCTGGCGTCGGGGTATCTGCCCGAGTACTTCTTTGATTTGAACGTGCTGCAAGGCGCGGACAGCGCCGCGCAATACCGCGAACGGGGCCGCTACACAGAGCGCGCTCGCGCCCACGGAAATGCCCCGGGATTCTCTCAAGCGATCCGGCAAGGCGTGCCGGGCATCGATCCTTCGTAGCTTTTTCACGCGCGCATCATGACAACATCACCCGCCCCAGGGCTACGCGGCAGCGGCAAGATCAACGGCGTGTTTTTCAACGCGGCGGGCGATGTGGCGGCGGTGGCGTCCACGTTTGCGTTACTGGCCCACCCGCGCGCGCGCGCCGCCTATGGCGGGCGCACCTTGCGCTACCGGGTAGCGTTGTACCGCCGCGATTCGCTCGTTCCCTTCGCCGCCTTTGACGACCTGCATTATCCCGTCAACGATGTGGCGTTCCACCCCACCGGCACGACAGTCGCCATTGGCGGCGGCAGCTACGACGGCGGCTATTTGTTTGAAGGCGAACTCATCGTCTGGGACTGGCGCGAGACGCACGGCGTTCATCTGTACAACCAGGTTCCCGAAGTGGTGCGATGCCATTACAACGCGGCGGGCGACCAGATCGAAGCGTGGGTGCGGCCGTGGGACGACGGCGATGATGCCCGCGACGCCTTCGACGCCTTGTTCCGCGTGCAAGCGCCAGCGCCTTGCCCCGGTTCGCAAGCGCTGAACGTGAACGTGGATGCAGCCCCCAGCGTCCCTGCCGAGTTGCGCGCGCAAGCCTTGCGCGCCCCAGATGTCCAGCAGCTGGAAGCGCGCCTGCAAGCGTGGTTCGGAGTAGCCGGATGGACGCGCCGGGGGGCCATCCTGGATGTGGCCTGGCTGGATCGCGACCGCTACGCCGCCGTGCACGAGGGCTGCCAACTAGAGGTCCACCACCGCAACGGCGATCGCCTTGCCACCCACAGCGGCGCGGGCCACGGCGTCGAGATCCTCACATCCGGCAAGGACGTACTGGTGCATGTCGTCCAGACCGGCCAGGCTGGCCAAATTGTGGGCAGGCAGGACGCGCGGCTGTACACGTACACCGGCGCCGGTGCGGATGCCAGCGCCCACACCCACACAACCACCAACGCCGGCCTGCAACTGACGCGCGCCTATGACGGCGAATTCACGTTTTCCGCCACGCCCCAAGGCCGGATCCTGGGCCGCCAAAACCGGGTTACGGCGGCCCCCGGACAGGCGCGCGATGTGCTGCTGGACCTGGCGACCGGCGTCGAGCATCGTCCAGACCTTGGCCATTACGACTGCTTCAACCACTACCTACGCATCCGCCACGCGCCCTGTCTATTCCTGCTGCAAGGCACGCCCGCCAGTTCGCACGAACGCAAAACCCTGTGCGTGGTGCAACCCGATGGCCCCGTGCGCCGGCTATGGCCGGTTTTAAAAACCAGCAACGATGCCGCCAGCCACGCCATGGAACTGTGCGGCGCCTACGTCGACGATGCTCTGGGCCCCGGCCTGGTCATCGGCGGCAAGCACTATTCGCCCAACGTGCGCGCGCCCTACTCCGGCTTTATTTACCGCAAGCCCTTGGGCCGGGATCGCGAACTTTGGCGGCGCCCCATCCCCGCATCGCCCAGCGCCATCGTGCACATGCCCGCCTTGAACCTGATCGCGGCCGCCTTTCTTGACGGCTCGCTGCAACTGATCGACGCGCAAACCGGCGTGCTGCGGCGCTATGCCCGCGTGCGGGTCGACGGCTTGCCAACGCTGATCTTCGCCATGGATGCCGACGCGCAATCGCTGGTTGTCGGCACGGTGGATGGCACGATAAAAGTGCTGGAAGCGGGCCAATTAGGTGGCGCGCCGGCTGATGCGCCCGAAGAAAGACGCCAAGCTTCCGATCGGGCCGGGTCCGATAGAGGCGCTGACAGAGAGGCCAACGGCTATGCGCCGGACACCTCTTCCGTCATCGATCTGGACTGACGACAGATCGCATCCTTCAATCCGCCGCCCGCGCAGCCGCCTTCGTGGCGGCCGGCGTCGCCCTGAACGAGACGCCCAGGCGGTTGAAGGCATTCATCAGCCCGATCGCATAGGTCAAGTCCGCCAATTCCTTGTCGCTGAACTCGGCGGCGGCCGCGGCATAGTCCTCATCCGGCACACCAGTATCAGCCACGCGCGTCACGCTTTCCGCCCACGCAAACGCCGCGCGTTCCTGCTGCGTGAACACCGCGCCCGCTTCATGCCACACCGGCACCAGCACCAGCTTGTCCACGGTCACGCCCTGCTTGATAAGGTCACGCGAATGCATGTCGATGCAATAGGCGCATCCGTTGATCTGCGACACCCGCAAAAACACCAGATCAATCAAGGTTTTGGGCAGGCCGCAGTGCTGAAGATAAACATATACCCCGCCAAAGGCCTTGTACCCGTCGGGCGAAGCTTTGGCATAGTCAAGGCGAGCATTCATGATGGCATCCTGATAAAGACATTTCAGAACCGCTATCGTGCGCCTTCTTGGCCCAGCCGGACAGAGCCATATCGCGCAATATGGACTAGGTCATGATGGCGCCCCGTCACACAGCCGGCGCCAGACGGCATTGCCATCCCGGATCTGCCGCCGGACGGAAGCCGGCGTGGCATCCACCTGCGCCGCCGTTTCAAAGAAGACGGGCCGCGCGTGCTCGCAATACTCAACGCCCACCCGGGCCGGCGCCGCGCACCCAGTCACGCTTAAGCTCGTCAGCAATGGCAGCATCGTCCATCCGAGCCGTTTGATGTTGCACATCCCTTACCTCCTGCCGAACCTGCTCGGCCTGCCGATTGATTTGCGTGTCGCGCCCCTGGCGTTCGGCGCGCCCCCCCACGCTGCGCCCTCGCAGATACGCCAGCAGCACCACGGCGCTCGCGGCCAACGCGGCCACCGCCAGGGTCTTGAACCGTTCAAGCCACGCGAACATGCGGTTCCCCGATAGCGGCCATGGCTTGGGCATACAGCGCGTGCCAGGTGTGCGGATGCGGTTTGCCGGGGCGCCAGGTGCGCAGGTACAGCGCCCAGCCGGTGTCGGCGTCGCCCACGTCAGGCAAACGACGCGGGTCGGTCCACAAGAGCAGACGCGCAAAGCCGGCGGCAAGCACGTCGTCGGCCTCCAGGGCGGAATAGACGGCGTCCGCGGTGGCCGCCACGTCGCGGGCGGCGCAGAACCGGCGGGCAGGTCCGTAAGTGGCAGCATGCGTCAACACGCCTCGCACGCCACCGCCTTGCTCGAACTGCCAGAAGCCTCGGGCCGGTCCACCCACTTGGCGACGATGCAGAAAGCGGCTTTCCTGCAAGCCGATAGCCAGCAAGAGAACGCGGGCCTGCGGCGTGTCCATCGCGGGCGGAAGCAGCGTCAAGGCAGGGCTAACTGTGTAATCACAAATCGCGTGTAGGTCCATAGGCGCCTCTCAACTTGTCCGCTGACGCACTACACCCGAAGGGGGCCCAATACATAATCACTTCGCCCCGCCTCCAAGTTTGAATGCAAGGATCCGCCGCGCAGCAACCTCCAGCACCTGCTCGCCTAGGATGCCGACAGCCGCCCCGGCGCCGACCAATACCGGCATCGGCGCGGTCGGATACGGAATCAGCAACAGCGTGACCACGGTTGACAGAGCGCTTCCGAGAATCACTCGTCCGGCCACCACACGCCACGGCAGTTCTTCCTTGTTTGTTAGCGCACGGCCAACCGCCACCAGCGCGCCTACGCCGGCCAGCCATGCAAGGGTTCTTTCCCAATCGGACATACGACCTCCATAGACAAAAAGACCTGTCGAGACGAGCGTTCGCTAGACGACGGCTTCAGGCCGCGTCGGCCACGAGACATTCCGCGGAAAACCCGGGTCGGATTCGACCCGATTCAGCGCGATCCGGTAGCGTTTCCAGGCTTGAAGCAACGCCTCCTCTCCAGCGAAAGGGATGCCAAGATCCGCCGCATCTTGCAACGGGGCAATACGAATCGCTGCTTCCGCAAGCAACGCGTCGCGTTGAGCGAGTGCGCGAGTAGCAACAGCCTCTTGCGGCTCGGGAGGGCGCGGCAATGTAATGGGTTGCCCATCAGGATCAGCCGCAATGACTCGGCCCAGAGCCAGCTGTGCCTGAATATCGTTGGCCAGAGAAACACTCACGGGCACAGAATCCGAGGGAATCGCCGCCGCGCTATTGATACCGGTATGAAAGAACATCAATTCCGACGGGCTGAATACGATTCTAGGAACGGTCGAAGGCCGCCCGTCCTCCCGGACGATGAGCAGCCGATCGCCGCTTTTTATTTCCGCAAGCAATTTTTCCGCCAGTGTCGTACTCACTTCGACACAATCTGCGGGTAGGCGATCCCCGGGTTCGCCGGCCAAGTTGTAGAACTCTTGCATCGACGCGCTAAACATCCATTTCATGTCGTTTCCTCGTTTCGTTATCGTGGCAAGCAGAACAGTAGCCATTGCACGCCCCTAGGCGCGGCAATGGCTCCTCCACCGGGGCCAGGTCGGTAGGCAGCGATCTGCATTTTCGTGGCTGACTCAATAAGGCTGACCTCGCACCATGCGGCCGATGCAGCGGATCCTACGTTGCCATAGCATGTCGCTACATAACCGAGGATGTAGCTGGGGACATAAGGAGCAATGGTGTAGCTGTCATAGCCTGCTGAAGATCCCCACTGGATGACGAGATTTCCCGACCCTGGCAGCCGCTGGAACCCCTGTCCCTCCAGTCGACTGTTGGGGCCACCGAACGCCCGCGCCATCAGCTGCGGCGTCAGGAGCCGGTAATTGTCGTTGCCGGCCTGCGCCAATACATCGGTCGCTAGACGCGCATTAACCGCTATGGCAGCGGTCAGAGGCGTCATCGAAGACGAACCGTCTGCGCCGGCCACAGCTTGATCCGCTGTTGCGAGCTTCACCAGACCGGACTGTGTCGCAGACGCAAGATCATTCTCTAAGATCCCTCGCTGCCAAGGCGACCACGTCTCGCCGTATCTGGCACGCGAATACGTCGCGCCTGAATTGAAGACCGTGTACATCTGCGTAGAGATAGTCTGGCCGGCTGAACCGACCAACAAGGTCCCTGCGAGCGGCACCGGATAATTTCTCGGCAGCGTTGCATCGCTGCTTACGCTTTGGCCGTACAGCCCGGGAGCGATCACCGAGTTCAGATTCACCGATTTCAACGGATTATCCGCCCCCAGCCCGAACGCATTACCCAGGGTCAGAATCCGCCCAGCTGTCGCGTCGTTTGGGGCGGTTTGCGTATCCAGTTCATGGGTGTGGCTGGTCGACGTGACTGCGTTTGTCGTCACGGCGCTCAGCTTGGACGGTGTGCCCAGGGCCACAGTGCGGTTGGCGCCCAATGTACCGCCGCCGCTCAGGCCGTTGCCAGCCAGAAGTGATACGGCTGCATTGGCTTTCAGCTCCAAAGCGTCCTGCAGGCCGTTTACCGTGGCGATATCCGCACGGCCGAAAGCCAGATTGCCGCTCGCCAAGGTCTGCGACACGGTCTCAAACGCCGTTACCGGCTCGACCTTCCAACCCGCGCCCCAAGCAGCCACCGACGCGCCGGAGGTGTTGTATTTGGCTTGCACTTCCGACACGGTCAGGCTTGCGTATGACCAGGACTTGGTTGTGTCGCCGATCCAGATGCATGGAAGGCCCGCCGCGTCCGAACCGAACCTGACAGGCAGATCGGAAGCCGCGCTGCCCGCCAGCACCGTCGCCCCGCAGCGTGCCCATGCCTTCGTTGTTTGCACGTAGCCATGGATCAACAACGACACCGGCGGCACGCCGTCCAGGTACTCGAACACATCCACGCGCATACGCAGCATCGTGTTCGCGCCGACCGCCGCGGCGGGCAACGTGATTTTCATCGCGCCCACCACGGTGCCGGTATGCGTGGAATAACCCCCACCATCCGGCAGCAGGACATGCGCGGTGCGTCCCGATGCGGTATTCGTTCCGTACTGGGCGCCGATCGCCGCGCCCGCGCCAAGCACCAAAGGCCCGCTGATATCGCCGCCGGTCTTGGGCAGCGCCTGGATGTCTTCCAGCACCTGCGCTGGGGTGCGGGGCACCAGCGCGCCGGTTCCCGCGCCCGCCACATATGAACCTGCCGCCACGGTTGTCAGGCCCGTGCCGCCGCGCGCTACAGGCAAGGTGCCGGCCGATGCCTTCGAGACATCCAGCGCCGTCACGTTCAGCGCCACGTTGCCCGACCCGTCAAAGCTGACGCCGGCCGCCGTCGCCCCGCCCGAGACCGAGAACGTGCGCGCCGCCGCAAGCTTTGTGGCCGTCGTCGCGTTGCCAATGGCGACTTCGCCGGCCGCGGACACGCGGCCCTTGGCATCCACCGTGAACGTCGGCACCGCATTGGCGTTGCCGTAGCTGCCGGCGGTGACGCCGCTGGGGCTGAGCGTCAGGCCCAGGGAAAGATTGGCGGACCCGTCGAACGAACCGGCACCCGTGGCGTCGCCGGTGGCGGCGATGGTGCGCGCCGTTGCCAGCTTCGTCGCCGCACCCGCCGTTAACGACGTGGCCGTGCCGGAAAGACGCGCCACCGGCACCGTGCCGGTCTTCAGGTTCGCGGCGTTCAGGTTCTGCTGCGCGTAGCTCAATGCATCGGAACTCGTGGCCGCCAGCGGTCGGCCCGTGACCTCGGCCAGGCCGTCCAACTGCTTGTACAGCCACGCCAGTCGTTCGTCGGTGGTCTGCTGCACCTTGTTGAATTGCTCGACCGAAGGCGGCACGGATCCGATGAACGACCAGCCGGTCTTGTACTGCTGATCGGTGATGCTTTCCGTCAGGCCGTTTTGTGCCCAGGTCGATTTGAAAAGGTCAAAGAAAGTGGGGTCTGCCATCAGTAAATCCCTCGCGCCAGGACGCCGACGCCAAAGCCAAAGAAACCTTGCTCGCGAAAGCCGAAGGGCTTGTCGGTCGAGCCGGTGATAAGTTGCACGCCGACGCCGGCGGCTTGGGGTACCCACTTGTAGGGGTTGCCCATCAGTGGATCGTTGGGGCCGGGAATGCGGCTGACCCAGATGCGGATCTTTGCGTTGCCGGCGTTTTGCACAACGACCCGGGTCACATCGAAGATCGGCTTGAGCGAACGGGCGATCTCCGGCGTGGTGCCGTGCCCGTTGTTCAAGGCGATCTTCCAATACAGCAGCTTCCGATACTCCGCATCCAGCAGCGCGGTGGAGCCGGCCACCGGCCGTTCATTGGCGCGGCGAAATCGCGCCTGGCCGAAGCCGCCGACGCTCGGCTGCCCTTCAAACCCGAAAAATCGCAGGTAGATCGCTTCATCAATCACGCGCGGCAAGCCGACGATCTCACCGATGCCGTCCAACTGCCTGCCCACCGCGGTGTCCAGCCAGCGGTCTTCGTATAGCGCCCGCAGCGCGCCTTGCAGCCCGTCCGCGGGTTTGAGCAGCGCCTTGACCAGCGCCTCCAACCGCCGCTTGGTTTGAAACTGGCCCAGCCAATGGCCCCAGGCAACCTGCCCGTGGTTCTGGTGCAGATCCATCACGTCACCTCGATGCGCGACAGATCAAACGCCGCCACCTGGAAATCCTGGATCGCCACGTTGGCCGCGCGAAAATCCGAGGGCGCGGGCGTAAAGGCCGGGTTGGTCGAGAAAGCCAGCGCCAGGTCCACGGACGCCAGCCCAGGCGTGCGAAAGATGGCGCCGTAAAGCCGTTGCAAGACGACGTCCTCGCCGATGGAGAAGCCCTCGCCCACCGCCGCCAGGCTCTGGGCAATGCGCTGAAAGCCGTCGGGCGGGAATGCCTGCTCGGAGGGCGGCAGCAGCGTGGTGGCGCAACGCACCCAGAGGTACACGCGTTCAGGCCGGTCGAAACGGATCAGATGGTTGGCGCCCTCTTCATCCTTGACCACCACCTGGCGCTGACCGTGGGTATCGATGCCCGCCGCCACCACGCGAAAGATGGCATCGGCCACCTCGTCGTCCAGGCCGCCGTCGGCCACCACGTGCACGCTGTGCGGCGGGCGGCCCTGCGGGTCCGGCACGTCGGTGCTGTTCATGAAGACTTTCACGACGCGCACGCCGGCCACGCGGTCGCGCACGTTGGGCGCAATACTGGGCAGCGTTGCCGCGCCCAGGCGGAACAGGCCGGTGGTGTAGCGGGCCCGCAGCTGGGCGGCGTTTTCCGCCAGGCGTCCCGCCACGCCCGCTTGCAGATTGTTGACGGCGTCCCACCCGTCTACCTGGGTGACGATGCCGTTCAGGTCGCCCACGTCGGCCCCTTCGTCCGACGCGTCCACCGTTGTCATCAGGCCGGGCGCTCCCAGACGAACCAGCGACAATGCGGCGGACCACGCGAACGACGCGGCTTGCCGCCCGTCCGTGTGCAGCCGCACGGAGACGCCGTCGCTGGACACCGTCAGCCCGCTGCCATTCAGTGCGGCCACCAAGCCCGCCAGCACCTGCGGCAAATTCGTCGTGACGCCGCTGGTGTAGGCATAGTCCACGCCGTCGATCGACACGGTATAGGCGGTCTGGGCAGCGACGGCGGGTTGCAGCGTCACATCCGCCGCCGCGCCCGGCAGGATTTGCACGGCACTGTCCAGCGCCCATAAGTTCTGGCTGACGCGATGCCGCGCTTGCGCGCCGGCTGGCACCGTTGTACCGGCCGCGCCATACAGCACCACATAGGCGCGCGACGGCTCGTCGCGAAAGCGCGATACGCCGGTAAACGACACGGCGCGGTCCAGCGAGACGCCCGTCGCCGAACCCGGATACATCGCGTAGTAGACGCCTTCGGCCTGCTCCCACAACGTGGCTTCGCGTTCCGCGAAGGTGTCGATCAGCAGGCCGGTAATACTGTCCGGGCGGGTTTCCACCGCCCCATTGAACCCGGCCGATTGCATGCGAGCGCGCAAGTCGGCCACGATTTCCTGGCGGATTTCGGGCAGGCGTGGTCGGACGAACCCGTCCGGTGTGACACCGTAGGCCATAGTTACCTCGACAAAGTTAAGGGGAGTTAAGACGCTTGAAGCAAGATCACGCGTTCCAGTCGTCCGAAGGTGGTGTCGACCTGGTAGGTCACGCGTAGCACGCGCAGTTGGCGTTCCAGTTGCAGTTGCATCGCGCTGACCTGCGTCACGCCGGGCACCGCGCGGATGCGGGCACGGAAGATGGCTTCAATGCCGGACCGGTCGGGAGACTTCACCAGGACGTCCTCGAAGTAAGGAACGCCAAAGGTGGTGTCCAGAAACCACTCGCCCATGAAGGCGAGCAAGGTGGTGTTGATCTGCTGCGCGATGCGGTCGGCGCCATCCACGAATGACGCGCGGCCTAGCAGGTCCAGGTCCAGATCGCGGTCGGGAGATAAAGCAAGGTCCAGTGCCATCACAGCGGCCCCTGGGTCGTGCCACCCGCGTAGGGGTGACGGTGCGCGTCGCCGATATTCGTGCCGTTATGAGTGATCGCGCCGCCTTCATAGGCCACCCCGCCCCGAATGCGCATCGACGCACCGCCCTGGCCGCCCTCGCCCGCCATGCCCTGGGTATAGGTCAGCGGTCCGTTGATCGTGACCGGCGTGTTGAAGGTGGTCTGTTCCGCCTGCACCGTCCACGTCTTGACATGAAAGCTCAGGTCGCCGGCGGGCGACAACTTCAACGTTCCCGGCCCGTACTGGATGCTGACGTTCTGCGTGTCCGCCGCCATCGTGCCCGGCCGCAGCAGCGGCGAGGCGAACGCGTCGGATAAATCGAACTGGCGCGGATCGTCCGGCGGGCCGTTATCGCCGCCCAGCCAGTTTTCCAATGCACGGGCGGAAAAAGACAGCTTGATCGCATCGCCCGCCGCCAGCGGCACCGAGATCAACGCCTGCGCGCCGTGCACATCGCCTACCGGCCAACACACCGGCACGCGCACCACCTGGGGCGGCAACAGCACTTCGCCATTGGCCAGCCGCTTGGCCAGCGTGGGGCGCGCCGTGACGAACGTGCCGTCATACGCGACCACTTCGCCGGGCAGCGTTGTATAGATGTCCGCCAATTCCGTGGCGATAAGACGGCGGATAAGGGTTACCGCATTGCTCATGTCTGTTCCTTTTTGGATGGCGCGACCTGGGTATCCACCAACGTCAACTCCGTTTGCCAATCACCGGCTTCGCTATCGCCGGTATGACGCACGGTTTCAACGCGTTGAAACGCCTGGACGGACCGGCTTTCCAGCTTGACCAGGTCGCCGGGGCTGATGGTGGGCAGCAACAGCGACTTGACCTTCCAGCCGTCGCGCTGTTGCTGGGCGCTGGCCGGCTTGGCCGCCGCGGCACGGGCAGCGGGCGCGCTCGCACCCGCCTGCGCCGACGCCTTGCCTTTCGACTTCGCCTTTTCAGTGGCCGCTTCCCGCGTGCGCTCGGGTTGGCCCAGCAGGCCACTGTCCACGGCCAGCACAACGGCTTGGCGCCGCGTGGTGCCCAGCCGCTGGACCACCTGCAATTGCTGGTTTTGAATCGACCATTCCAGCCCGGTCCCTTGCGTCACTTTGTGCAGCGCGGTGCGCGCCGCGCCGTAGAAAGAAAACCCGTGCTCCCAACGACGGTCAGGCACGTCGTCGGCCATGACCAGCGGCAAGCCCATCTGCCGTGCAATGTCGCGGATGATCTCGCGGGCGCGCGCGCCCGGGCCCAGGCCGATCGACACCGCCGTATCACGCACTTCGATGTAGCCGTCCTTGACCGTCAACTCAGTCACGACGTCCGGCGGCCCATAGCGCGTATAGGCAAACACGATGCTGCCCGACGCCATCAACAAGGGGCCGCCCTCTTCGGCATAGCCCGCATACAGCACGCATTGCAAGCCGGGCTCTTCCAATGAACGCCGGGTTTGCTCGGCCAGGTTGTACACGCTGATCTTGGCGTCGTTGGGCTCTTCGGCCGCCGTCTTGGCGATATCGAACGTGATGCGCATCGGGGGCATGATTTCCAGGCCGCGCGCGCCACTTTTGCCGACCAGCAGGCGGTAGACGCGATCAAACCTTGCCATCAACCACCTCTGCCGCGTTGACGTACAGCAACGCCACTTCGCCCGACGGCAGCGCCGACCGGCTGATGGTGTCGCGACGGTCCGGCGCCAAGGCCACCAGTTCGCCAGGGGGCACGGGCAGATGGCGGTAGCCCGCCAGCAAGCGCGTGTCCGGCACCACGGCGATGCCGGCAACGACCAGCTCGTTGTACGCGTTCTCGATGGACAGCACCCATTGCTGGGCCTCGCTGTTCCAGGACAGCCGCAAGAACACCGTCATGCCGTCCAGCTCCATTTCGATAAGGCTGTCGTTGGCGTCCGGTACGAGTATCTGGATCATGGGTTCAAACCCTTTGCCGAGTTGAAAGTGTCGCGTTGCTTCGGGCTGGCGGGCACGCCGCTTTGCTTGCCCGCGTTGGCCTTGGTCGACCCGGCCTTGCCCCTCGCGCTGCCCGAGGTTTTTTCCGGAGGAATGTCTGCCTGCCGCAACGTCACCTTGCGGATGCGCTTGAACATGGCGGACAACTCGTAACGGTCGCCCGCCGTGTTGGTGCGGCCGATGGAGCAGCTTTCCATCACGAAGTCCACGTAGACGTCCATCCCCGTCGTGATGGTGATGGGCAGACGATCCGCATGGATCTTGCGCAGCGCGTCCTTGGCGCCGATCAGCTTTGACCGGCCGGCGCCCAAGGCCGCGCTCCGGAAGCCGCCCAGCAAGCTGATGTCGGCGGCAGTCACCCACCCTGTCAGCGTCAGTTGCTCGGGCTCCTGGCCCACGTGGTCGGTGACCGGCGGGCCGTCTTCCACAGCGAATGACGTGGTTCGGCTGTTGAGCTGGGTGGTTTCGTTGACCAGCGCATCCAGCGGCAAGGTGCCGATGCTGCTGCCGCCGTTCCATCCAAAGATCATGGAAACAAAGTTCATTAGGGCTCCTATCCTGGGCTTTCGACGCCGGGCGTCAGGTCGTACCAGTGCGGCAGGCCTTGAAGACTGCGTTGCTGCCCCTGGCTCACGCCTTCCGCAACCGCTTTTCTCACCACCAGAGGATCGCCGGACGCCACGTTCACGACGAAGTTGTTGCTGCTTTGAAAGCTGAATGGGGCGCCGATGCGCGTCGGTACAGGACCGATCACGGACACAGGCGGCACGACCAGCCCCGCTGCGCTGCTTGCCGTCGTCAACCAATTTGGCGCCGCGTCCGGCGACCAGCCGTCCATCACCGACGCCTGGTTGCCGGCGTCGGGGCCTGATTGGCCCGGTAGCAAGCTCTTGAGCCAGTTCTTTGCCGCGCGCGCCTTGTCGATCACCCAGGTCTGGATGGCGCGGCCGATCTCCTTGACGGTGGCGACCATGCGGCCGCCCATGTCCGAGAAAAACGTCCACAAGCCGTTGAAGGCGCCCGCCCAATGCGCGATGGCCCCGTCCCAGTCACCGGTAAACGCCGCGATCACGCCGCTGACCAGACCGCTCCAGAATTTCCAGATGGCCCCGATGTATTCGATGACCGGCCCCAGAAACGAGTCCATGGCCATCGCCATCAGCGCATCCCAGGATGCCGAGATGTACGCCTTGATGACGTCCCAGTTTTCCCAGATTTGCCACAGCGCGACGGCCAGTATGCCGATCAGCGAAATGATCCGGCCGATCGGTGTCATGGCAAAAGCGTTCCACAACATGGGGACCACGACCCGTGCCAGGTTCAGCAGGAATCCGCCGACGGGCGACAGGATTTGCCACAGGCCATAGACCATCACGGCAATCGACCCGAAGCGCTGGATCCACGGCCCCAGCGCCTCGCCCGCACCGCCCAGCAAGTCCTTCACGACCGTCAGCACGGACGACACGGCATCAAGCTCGTCCTGCCATTCCTCCACGCCGCCGATCCAGCCGCCCATAACCGACTCGCCCCCGGCCAGCCAACTGGCGATGTCTTCACCGATCAGATAGATCGTGCTCAACACCGCCGCCATGCGCAGCATGGGTGCTATCGACCGCGTCCACACCGACAGCATCCGCATGGCGCCGGCCGGGCCACCGCGCAGCGCCATCGCGGCATCCAACCCGAGGGCGGCGCGTGTCGCCGCGATCAGCGATTGAAACAGGCCGCCCGACACCGCACTAGCCCGCCGCAGCCCGTTGCCCAGCGAGACCAGCCCAATGCTGGCCCCCATCAGGGCAAGCAGCTTGACGACCGCGTCGATGTGGTCGGCCAGAAACAGGATCGACGTCGCGACGCCGTTCAACACGCCGCGACCCGCCGGCAAGGCCTGCCCCAGGTAGCGCTGCATGGCGTCGTTGAACACCGTCATTGCTGCCGTGATGGACGCGGGCGCGCCCTCGGCTTCGGTGCGCATGGCCGGCAATTGCGATTGCAATGCCGGCAACGCCCGATCCGTCGTGACCTGGCCGCTCTGCACTTGATCGCGCAGCTGGCCACGGCTTAGATCGAGCCCTGCGGCCAATGCGTCCTGCATGCGCTGGGGCAAGGCGTTGAATTGCCCCAGGTCCAACCGGCCTTGCTCGACCATGTTCGTCAGTGCCGTGACGATGCCGTCCCGGTTCTGAGCCGGCGTTTGCGACAGGCGCATGCTCAACGCCACGGCTTCCGTGATGCCGGTGGCTTCCTGCCGCGTGCGTCCATGGTCTTGCAAGGTCCGCGCCGGCCGTGCGTACGTGTCGACGTTATCGGCATACGGCGTGCCACTGGTGCGTGAGACGCGGGCAAGATCGCGGTCGGCTTGCACTGCGTTCCCGTCCGATCCGGCTGCTTGCAGCAAGCGCGCCTGGATCTGCACCCACGCGTCGATGTCGCCAAGGACGCGCTTGAGCGGCGACGCGCCCAGCGTCAGCTGGATGGCACCGCGCAGACCGCCTAACGCCGCGGCGTGCTGGCGAGGCGCCGGAATGCCTTGAGGCCTGTGTCCGGCCGGGCCGCTTGCGGCTTGGCCATTAGCAGTTCGGCCATTAGCAGTTCGGCCATTAGCAGTTTGGCCATTCGCGGTTTGACCCCTTGCGGCTTGGCCGTTTGCCGTCCGCGGGCTTGCCATCTGGCCAACGGCCATCCGACCGACCGCCATCTGGGCAACGGTCATCTGCGCAATCGTCATCCACGCGCCGGGCATCCGCGCGCTTGCCGATGGCCCTGCCTTCGCTTGCGGCGCGTTCGGCACGCCGGGCAACACATCCGCCAGCGCCTGGCGCATCGCGGCGCCCGCCCTGACGCTTGCGGCCACCATGGCCTGCAACGTCGACTCGAACGCCTGCCGATAGGCGTGCAGCCCGGATTGATCCACTTGGTAGCGCAGCAGCGTCACCACCTCTCGTACAACGATCATCGTTACCTCGCCTTGTTATCTGCCGCAGCCTGCGCGGCCTGCTGGGCGTCCATCAGCGCGTTGAGCTTCAGGATGTCCAGCAGATCGACGTCGCCGCGCTTGACGGCGTCCAGGCTGACATGGCGGGCCAGGATGGGCCGCCAGATGATCAGCTCTCGTTCGAAGCCTGCGTCGAACCGCCCGACAGGCTCGCCAACGTCGCGCGGGCCGGACCAAAGCGGCCGGCCCAACGCGCCAAAGGGCCGGCGAAGTTGTGCTCAAGAATGTGGAACAACAACTCCAGGATCTCGGCATAGTCCGCAAACGCCAGCCCTCGGTGCGCCGGCGTCAGCTTCTGCGGCTCGCGGCCGGCCAGTTCGAAGCTGACCAGCTCCGGGTCGATCAGGCGCTCGGCCCAGCCGGCCAGCGCATCGCCGCCCAGCTTGGCCGACAGTTCCCGGAACGCATTGAGCATCGCGTTTTCGTCGCGGCCTTCGCCGGCGCCGTCCGCGCTGAACACCGAGGTCAGCATCGATCCGGCGGCCGGCAGCACTTCTTTTTGCAGGTCGCCCAACAGCTTGAGCTGGCGGAACGGATCAAACCGTGAAATACGAAAGACGGTCGATCCGACGCTTACTTCCTTGATGGCGCTCATCAGCTATTGCCCCCGATGACGTGGATGGCCGGGCCGGTCTCGATCGTCCATTCACGGCTGCCGACCTTGGCGCCGTAGCCCGCGTCGGGCATCTTGACGATCCACGCGGAATCCGAGGCGTGCAGCGACGTGCCGCGCAGGTCGGTCACGGAAATCGGTACCGCGCCGTTGCCCTCGGTGGCGCGGTCGGCCTGGTGCAGCGCGGTCAAGGCGGCGTTGCTGGCGCTGGTCTGCATCAGCGTCAAGGTGATGCGCAGGCGCGAGTCGCGCGACATCGACCGCGCCACCTCGCCGTCGACGCCGACGACCGAGGCGATGCCTTCGCCGATCTCCGTGACGGTGACAAAGGTGTCTTCTGCCAGGCCCGAAATGGGCAGCGCGCCCATCACGATCTTGACCTGGTTGGGTGCGTAGGTTTTGACTGACATGGTTATGCCTCGATTACAGTTGTTGGTAGGTGAGGTTGCCCTTGATCTCGGCAACATGGATGGCGCCGGCCAGGCGGGCGCTGAAGCTCAGGTCGCGCAGAATGCGGTTGGCCTTGTCGTTGGACGACACGCTGGTCGCGCGCGGCACGTTGATGACGAAGCCGGGAATCTTGCGGCCCGCGTCATCGATTTCGTCGGGCGCGACCAAGCCACGGCTCTGGCCCAGCAGCAATGCCTGGCGGATGCCGTTGACCAGGACCTGGATGCCGGCGTCGGTGTAGGGCACCTTGCCGTTGGCGTTGATCAGCTGCGATGCCACGTTAATCTTGACCTGCTCGGCCAGCCAGTCGCGGCCACGGATCACGTCGATCCATTCGCCGGCGGCGACCTTGCCGTTTTGCGTCACGGCAAAGTTGCGCATCTGCTCGAACGTGTTGGCATTTTTCGCATGCGCGGCCAGCGCCTGGCCTTCGGTCAGGCTGTCGTAGGTCACGCCCGAGAGCCGCGTGTTGGCCCAGGTTTCACCACCCGGATAAAAGGTGAAGCGGTTGGCGGCGACGGCGGCGTCCAACGCTTCGCTATCGGCCTGGCCGTGGTACCACACGTGCGTGCGGAAATACTGCTTCTGCTGGCAGCGCGACGCAATGTCGTTGGACACGGCGGCGTCGATGATGCCGGCCTGCGCGCTGGATACGCCGAACAGGCGCTCGTTCGATTCCACCCATTCGGCGGCGTCCAGCACATCCGCTTCAACACGGCTGGCCAGCGATACGCCGTACCAGTCGCCGTTCTCGCGCAGGCACGCGTTCAGCGCGGCCGATGGCGTTTCGGTGCTGACCGGCGCGGCCAGTTCCAGGTTGCCCGTCACGGCAATGGCGACGGCCTGGCCGGTCACATCGGCGGTCCCCGCAACGTCGGCGCCGGTTGCGGTGGCTGTCACCGGTGCGTCGGTCTCGGCGATGGCGGCGGCCAGAGCCGTCGCCCGC
>NZ_JBLVOL010000137.1:177225-182508 GCF_053543755.1 Achromobacter semiaridum
CCCCCTCGCCAGCGTCTGCGGCGTGCTGTCGGCTGCGCCCGCCACGCTGGCAGCCACCTTTTGCACGATGCCATTCGCGTCACGCCAGGACAAAGACACGGCGTAGTCCGACGCGGCGGCGCGCGTCACGGCAATGCGCGATGCATCCACCTGGCGGCGGCCGACAAAAACGCGGGCCACCGTCGGAATCTGTTTGAAGGCATCGCGCACCGCGATGTACAGCGGGTCGTTCGGGGCGATGCCCATGTCCAGCAGCTCGCCGGCCTCGGTCACCGCCATGACGCGGTTGACGGCCAGCGCGTGTGCGCCAAGGATCAGGATGTCAGAGAAATTCTGCTCCTTGATCGCCGTGGTGTTCAGCGAGATCGCCACATTGACGATCCGGTCGAGTTTTGCCATTTGCGGCTCCAAAAAAAAACCGCCCAAAGGCGGCGGGGGGACAGCGTGATGAAGACCTTGAACGTTAATTCGTCGCTTCGGTCTTCGCGGAAAATGAGGTTGTAAAGGAAGGCAGCAGCCCGCCCGTGGTCGTGATGTTGCCGGTCACCGTTTCGATGAGGCCGACAACATCCGTATCGGTCTGCGCGTAGCGGATACCCAGGTCAAGCGCGCCCCGCGGCTCGCTCGCTGTGCCCGAGGTGGCGTCGTTGCCGTCGCGTGGCACGCGCTGCACGGGGCCGGCGTGAAACACCGCCAGGCCCAGCGCTTCCGCACGGTCTTCATGAGTGGGATGGCGCAGCGCCAGCCCCATCTTGTCCAGGGCGCGATAGGCGGCGGCGCCTACGCTGCGCAGTTCGACGGTGGCATCGCGATGGTCACGCACGAGCTGATTGCCGTCGGCGTCGACGGGGCCGGTTTCGGCGGGGCCGGCCTGCACCCAGCGTACGGCCAGCGCGATGCAAGGCGGCGGGGGAACCGACGGCGCATCGTCGGAAAGAAACACTGGCACGCCGCCCGCGGCGGCCGTCACCAACGTAAGGATTGCGTCTTCAGGCGTCATGTCGGTCACTGTTGGGTCCGGAAAAAAACAAAGCCCGCGAACCGGATCGGTTGGCGGGCTGCATTTCGTGTGGGCGCAATGCCCCGCGGCTATTGTCTCAAATCCGGTCCCAAATGGGCATGGTTTTTATGAAGTGCATGTCCCAATTGCTGCCAGGAATACGTGGCGGATTTGGTGTTGCCGCCGCAGCGCTGCACGTGTCCGGCATCCAGCAGATGATCCAGTACCCGACGCGCGCCGCGCCGCATTGCTTCTTGCGAGGCCGGCGCCATGGGCATGCCCCGGCTGACGTGCCGCAGGATCTCGGCCATCCTGAATTCGCGGCCCGGATACGCGGCCAGCAGATCGATGACTTCGTGTGCGTATTTCATTTGAAGGCCCTCCAGACCTCTTGCTTGAAGTGGCCCAGCGCCACCTTGTAGTACGGCAACGAGATGCCGATGACGCGGCATGCCTTGTCCTGGCGGCCATGCGCGGGCAAGTCCCCGTAGTCGGCGCGGCGCGTGTATTCCGCCTGCACCACGCGCTGTTCCAGAAGCGGCAACGTTTCATACAGGGCATGCACGCGGCGCGCGCGTTCATGGTTCACGGGAATGCGCAGCGGTTCGTCGTCATCGCCGTGCCCGGGCAGCGGCGGAAATTCGCACACGTCGGGCGTCTCGTGCAACATGCGCCGCGGGCCGGGCCAATCGCCTTCCCATTGGGACCTTGCCCAGTTATGAATTTCGTCTTCCACCCAACGCGGCAAACCGGCTTGTCTCGACGGTGCATTTTTCATTTTCATTGTCCTGCGGTCCTTACTTTGCGATCCGTGCTTTGCGGTCCTTACCTGGCGCGCCGTTCGCGCGCGTTGGCCCATCATTCATGCGCCGCATCGTCATGTGCCCTCCGGTTTGGCCGTGTGCCTGGCGTGCATCAACATGTCGGCGATGGCCTTGGTGGGATGCCCGCCGGACGCGATGCGCGCCTCCCAGCGTTCGATCCATTCGCGATGTGACCGGCTGCGGGCTGCCAGCATTTTTCCCGCGCCCATTTTTCTCAGCGCGGCCTCGGCTTCGGCACGCGTGGCCAGCGTCTGTCCCGGCGCGGGCAACGCCGCGCGCGGTGCCGGAATGTCGGGCCATGCGCCCTTGGCCAGCTCTTCGGACAGCGTTCTTTCCCATCGGACTTTGATTGCGCCGAAGTTGCTGTTCAACAGGTCAACCGTGCTGACGCCCACCGCTGCCCAATACACCGCCGGATGCGACCAGTCGCCCACCTCGCCACGACGCCGCGCCGACACGCCGCGCACCGCTTCGTGATAGGCAAGTTCGGGGATCAGCCACGGGCAGCAAAGCTTCAAGAATTCCGGCAGCGTCGGCGGCCATTCCCGTGTCAGACAGGCAGTGAGCCCGCGCCGCACTTGCGCTTCGGTCAGGCCGGCCAGCTTCTGGTTCCAGGAGTCTTTCAATTCGCGCGGCGTCAGGCCCTCCCATTGCTGCGCGAACTTGGCGCCATACAGCAAGTGCATTTCGTTGACGACCAGCGCACCCAGGCCGACCGTTGATTCAACGACTTGCATCGATCACCCCCATGTCGATTTCGCCCCGGACATGGCCTTCGGCCAGCACGCTGCGCAATTCCGACGACCATTGCGCGCGTTGCCGCGATGGCTTCGCGCCCGTGGTGCGGGTCGCTTCTCTGGGTGGGAACAGGCCGAGGTAGCCGCTGGCGATACTGTGGGAAATGACATCGCGCGCCGCCACGCCTTCGGCCCGGTAGCCGGCAAGCTGTTGCAACTGGCGCCGCGCCGCCTCTTGTGTGATCGGCTTCTTGCGCGCTTTGCGGTCCGCCACCCAGCTGACCCAATCGGCGCGATCGAGCCAGTCCGGCAACGCACAATCCATCGCATCAAAGGCAGTTTTGCGGGAGCTCATGGATGCTGTTTTCGGAATTGTCGATTCGGGGTGGGGTCGTTCTGGTTCTGGTTGTGGTTCTGGTTGTGGTTCTGGTTGTGGTTCTGGTTGTGGTTCCTGGTTGGTTGCACCGATGTTCAACGGCTGTTGCCCCGCAGCCTGTCTGCCGGCCGTGCCGGCCTGCCGTGCGCGCTTGGCCGCGCTGGCTTTACCGGCTGCGGACTTGGCTTCCTTGTTGCCGTGATAACGCGCGATCTCGGCGTCACAGCGAGCATGTCGCCAGCCTTCCTCGGTTTCCACGAAAAATTCGTGCAGCACCTGGAACACGGCGGTCTTCTCGTCGTCGGACCGCGCGATCAGCAAGCGGCAGAGCTTGTCGATCTCTTGAGATAGCGGCGCTTCGGTGTCGTAGTAAAGCTCGATCAGGTCCCGGTAGACGCTGCGTTCGATGCGCGTCAGGTGCCGCGTCGCGCTATTGAAGTCGCCGATGTGGTGGGGGTAATAGTTCATTGCGCCGTGATCCCTTCGGCCAGCTCCGGCCAGATTTGAGTGCAATCGGAAGGGCGCAAGTCGCGCCGGGTGACGGCGCCGTCGGTGGCTTGTTCTATCAAGGCGCAGTGCTTGACCGGCACGGGCCTGCGGCCGGTGCGCCACTGATAGACCAGCGCAGGCGACACGCCCACCAGCCGGGCGAACGTGGCCGCGGTCAGCGCCCCTTCCTGCTTGAAATAATCAGGTAGATTCATCACCAAAACTATAGCGACGCTACAGCTTATTAGCAAGCCATGCTATAGTTTTATTTGCATAGCATTGCTATATGAAAATGTGGACTATCGAAGAGGAAGCCGCCGCCCTGCGCGCACGCTTTGAAGGCGTGAACCGCGCGGCATTTGCTCGCGACCACCACGTGAAGGGCGGCCAGGCGATGATTTATCAGCACATCACCGGCCGCCGTCCTATTGGGATCGAAGCGGCAATGGCCTACGCCGAAGGATTTGGCTGCACGCTGGCCGCAATCAGCCCGCGGTTAGCCGCTGAGGCTAAAAAGGCGGCGTCGCTATCGACCGCCGCTCCGCTTGCCGCCCCCACGGCCGACACCCAATGGCCGTTCCCATCGGTGCCGGCATCGCTTATCCATGGGTTGGCCGACGACCAGGTCAAACGCCTGGAAGGCGCGCTGCTGTTGGCGCTGGGCCAGATGGGCGTCAAGGCGAAAGGGGCTGCGGGTCTGGGCAGGAATCCAGCCCCTAAACGCGGTGCGCTGGCCAGTATCGACAGCGTGGCGGACGAGTTCCCCATGGCGCCGATCCCGGCCGCCCCCTGGGACCCCGACGGCGTCACCACGCATCAGGCCGAACGCATGCAAGCGCTGCGAATCAGCACGGCCGCCAATGTCGGCCACGTCGCCAACGCCGGCTACTCCGCCAACGATCAGGAATTCATGCCCGTCCCCGAACTGGACGTGCGCCTGGCCGCCGGCCGGCTTGGCATCGAGAACTACCACGAGACGGAGATCGGCGAGATCCTGTTGCGCCGCTCGTTTCTGGAGTCGTTCAAACTGCCCATCAGCCGCATGAAGATCGTGTATGCGCAAGGGGACAGCATGGAACCCGTCATCCGAAACGGCGGACCGATGCTGTTCTACGAGGACCCCGTCATCGACCCCCGCGAAATCGACCCGCGCACGGTCTACGCGATCAACCACGGCGGCAAGATGATCGTCAAATGCATCGCGCGCGGGCGCGAGGGCGGCTGGTTGGCAAAGTCGTTGAACCCTGCCTACGCGCCCTTTGCGCTTGAGAAAGAAGACGGCTGCGAAGTCCGCATCGTCGGACGCATCCTGTGGTCGCCGTACGACCTGCGAAATGGGGTCGATGAGCGCTTGCTGTAAGCCCCGTCCGCAAGTGAGCCACCCGTTTTACGCACCGCCCACCGCCTTTACGACTTTGCCCGTGCCGCCGCATGTCTGGCACGGTCGGTCGTTCACCTGACCGCTTCCCGAGCAGTCAGGGCAATCCACTTCACCGGTCCCGGGCGTGCCCGGCGCGGCGTCATCGCCGGGGTTGATATCTTGTTGTGCGGATGGGGTGGTTTGCGGCGCTTGTTGCTGTTGCGGCGGTTGCGGCGGTTGCTGCTGTTGTTGCTGTTGCCGCTGTAGGGGCGGTCGCTGTTGCTCTGCTTGATGCTGTCGTCCCACCCGCTGCTGTCGTCCTGACGCCTGCTGCGGTGGCGCCGACCGTTGTGGCTGTGGCGCGGACTCCGCCCGCTGTGGCTGATGCTTCTGAAGTGTCGGCTCGTCCATCACGTCCCCCCGTTTCGGTTGCCCGCACGCTGACGTCTTGCGCGCGGGATAAACGAACGGCACGCAGCAATCGCCATGCCGCGGGG
>NZ_JBLVOL010000137.1:182584-207907 GCF_053543755.1 Achromobacter semiaridum
AAGGTGCGCCATTTGAATAGTCAGCGATCTTCCTATCCGCTTAACAGTCGCAACGTGCGCGCGCGGGTGCGATCCCTGCGCCGGTGCGATCCCTACACGTCGCTTGCAATATTGACCGACGCCGCCGCTTCGGAGGGCCGCTTCGGATGCGTCGCCCGACACCGCCTTTCCCTCTCGCCTGCACGGCACGCGGTTTGCGGTCCGACCCGCGCAGCGGCACCGTCCGTCCGCCGCGCCCCGAGACGGTTTGAGATCAGGAGGCCCCCTATGAAAGTGCATCACCTGAACTGCATTTCGACTTGCCCCGCAGGAGGCCGGCTGATGGACGGCCGGTCATCGTGGCTGGCCACGCGCGGCCGGCTGTGCTGCCACTGCGTCTTGCTGGAATTGGATTCGGGCGGGTTGGCGTTGCTGGATACCGGCCTGGGCTTGCAGGACGTGGCGCATCCGCGCCCACGATTAAGCGCGTTCTTTCTGGCCTTGGTAAAGCCCGAATGGAAAGCCGCCATGACGGCCCGACGGCAGATCGAGGCGCTGGGATTTTCTGCATCGGACGTGCGCCACATCATCCTGACGCATCTGGACTTCGATCACGCAGGCGGGCTCGACGATTTTCCACAGGCGACCGTGCACATGATGCGGGCCGAAGCCGACGTGGCGCAGCGGCAAGGCACGTGGATGGACCGCCAGCGTTTTCGGCCGCAGCAATGGTCGTCGCGCGATCGTTGGCTGGTGTACGACGAAGCCGCCGGCGAATCATGGTACGGCTTCAAGCGGGCGCGTCCCTTGGTGGGCTTGCCCGCCGAGATTGCAATGATTCCGCTGCGAGGCCACACCGTGGGTCACGCGGGCATCGCCGTCAACCGAGGCGCCAGCTGGATGCTGCTGGCCGGCGACGCGTACTTTCACGCAGACGAAATGGCGCTGGACCGGCCCAGCTGCCCGATCGGTCTGCGCATGTATCAGCACATGCTGGACCACGATCGCGCGGCGCGCCGGGACAACCAGCATCGCCTTCGCGAATTGATCCGCACGAAAGGCGGCGAAGTCGACGTGTTTTCGGGGCACGACACCGAGGAATTTCAACGCCTGGCCGGACGGCCCGCGTAGCCGGCGGTGTATTGGACCGTCCAACGGAATGCGGTGAAAGCCGCGCAAGGCTTGCGGGGTGTGGCGCGCTGGTATGGTGAGCTCGGTGTGGCCCGCCGGGTTTGGCGTGCTGGGTTTGGCGTGCTCGGTGTGGCGTGCTCGGTGTGGCGTGCTCGGTGTGGCGTGCTCGGTTTGGCGTGCTCGGTTTGGCGTGCTCGGTGTGGCGCTGGACGTGGCGCGCCCGGGCCGCGCCTCAGGCCGCAGTTCCCAGAACTTTTCCAGGGCCATGACCTGAGACGCTCCACGGGCTACCGTTACGGCGGCACAGCTTCCAAGCCCATGCGTCAACGCCGCCCACGCGGCAGACAAAGCGCCAGCCCCGCCGCCACCACAGCCGCAAGCAAAACAGTGCGTTGGTGCATCGCCAGTTGCGTGTAGACACTGTGTCGGCGCGGATGCAGCGGCGTCGACGGATGTTCGCCGCCCCCTTCGTACAGCGAATCCGACCCGCCGCCCGCCGGCATGTCACCACGCTGATGCCGGAACAGCCAGCTTGTCATGCGGTCCGCCAGCGTCGGCATATTCTGACCCAAGGCCGAAATCGCGCGCGACGCGCTGCCCACGTGGAGATCCCGGGTCGGATACTGCGCCGCGTGCAAAATCGCTTCGGCAACGGTGTCGGCGGCATATACCGGCGGCGGCAGGTTAGGCTGCACATCCATGTAATTGCGCGCGTGCGCGGCAAACCCGGTTGCGACAGAAGCCGGCTTGATCAACGTGACGGATACCGGCGCCTGGCTTTCGCGCAGCTCCATCCGAAGCGCATCGGTAAAACCCTTGACCGCATGCTTGGCGGCGGAATAGGCACCTTGCAGCGGCACCGCGCGATCCGACACTTCGCTGCCCACATTAATCAAGGCGCCGCCCGATTGCTTCAAGTGCCGCACCGCCGCCATCGAGCCATACACCACGCCCCAATACACGGTATCGAAGAGCTTGCGCTGATCCTCGACCGGCACCTGTTCCAACGTACCGAAAATGGAAACCCCGGCGTTGTTCACCCAGGTATCGACCCGCCCGTAGTGCTGCACGGCCTGTTCCAGGATACGGTCATGATCCTCGGCAACCCCCACATCGGCCACCACGGTAATAGCCGCCCCACCCGCCTGGACGATATCGTCCGCAACACGGGTCAACGCCTCTTCCTGCCTGCCCGCCAAAACCACTTTCGCGCCCTGCTTCGCAGCCATCCTGGCCGTGGCCGCGCCAATACCACTGCCCGCGCCAGTGATGACGATCACCTGGTCACGCAGTGCTTTCAATTTCAATCTGGGTTGATACATGTGAGCCTCCCGGTCAGCGGCGCGCAACATGCGCGGCTGAGGGAGGCCAGCAAGGGACATGCCTGATGGGGGGGTGCGGAAGGCGTCCGCGGGGTCAGGCGGGGATGGCGAAGATTGCCGGCGTGTGTGACGGGCCGCCTGGGCGGCGACGTCGTTCAATGTTTGGCGGGAAAATCGGCAGGCCACCGCATCTTGCGGGGCGAGTCGTTCGGGGATTTTTCCTTGGTGGTGTCTTGCGGGGTTTCTAAGTCAGTGTCGACCGGTATGTCGGGACGGACGATATCCGTCTCCGGTTTGCGTTCTTTTCCCTTGTCAGGCTGCTGGCTATCACTCATCGGGTCCTCACATGCAATGACACAATCGATTGAATCTTTCCACAGTCGTAGGAATTTTTAAAGACGCGTTTGGACTAAGCCGTCCGCAGAAATCCCGAGAAATGCAAAAACAAAAAAGGCGCTTAGGGTATCCTAAGCGCCTTTTTGACAAATTCTTTGGGGTGGCTGATGGGGCTCGAACCCACGACAACCGGAATCACAATCCGGGACTCTACCAACTGAGCTACAGCCACCTCTGGTGCTTCTTTGCCGTGCTTCAAAAGAAGCTCAACAACGAAGAGGCCGAACTATAGCATATTTTTTCGGCGTGTCAAAAGCCCCCTTTTGCCTTTCCATTGCCAATACCACGCACCTTGCTATTCTTCCGCATGGCTCACTTTCCAAGGCTGGTTTTCACGTCATTGCTATGGATCGCATACACGCAATTTTGATCGATTACTGGCCTCATCTGGTCTTTGCCATCAGCATCGTGGCGGGGACGGGCGCGGCGGTGCATGCCGCGATGACCAAGCAGGATGTGCGGGCGGCGATCGGGTGGGTGGGGATGGCGCTGTTTTCTCCGTTGTTTGGCGCCCTGTTCTATTTTGTGGCCGGCATCAACCGGATCCGCAAGACGCGGGTGTCGCAGCAACGTGACGAGACCATGGTGGTGGATGCCGAGCAGGTCGATACCCTGCCGGTGGATGTGGCGGCGGTGTCCGGACCGCAGTTTGCGTCGCTAAAAATACTGGGGGATCGCGTCAGCCGGTTTCGGTTGTTGGGCGGCAACGCGGTGCAGCCGCTGGACGGCGGGGACGAAGCCTATCCGGCCATGATGCAAGCCATACGCGGGGCGCGTAGCGCCATCGCGATGCAAAGCTATATCTTCGATAACGATGAGATCGGCCGCGAGATGGCCGAGGCGCTGATCGAGGCGCAGGGGCGCGGCGTGCAGGTGCGCGTGTTGATCGACGCCATCGGGTCCAAGTATTCGCGCCCGCCCATCGTGCGGATGTTGGCGCGCGGCGGCGTGCCCGTGGCGCGCTTCATGACGAATCCGCTGGGCGTGCTGCGCATGCCCTATGCCAATCTGCGCAGCCACCGCAAAGTGTTGGTCATCGATGGACGCGTGGGCTTTTCCGGAGGCATGAACGTGCGGGCGGCGTTTGTCACGGCGCTGGCGGGCAAGGCCGTCAACCACGACACGCATTTCCGCATGGAAGGGCCGATCGTGACGCAGCTGATGTCGGTGTTCGCGCACGACTGGAATTTCACCACGCGCGAATCGTTGCCCGCGCGCCCGTGGTTCGACCCCCACGCGCTGCCGCCCACCGGCAACGTGCCGATGCGCTGCGTACCGTCGGGCCCGGACCGCGCGCTGGGCAGCTCGCACAATATGCTGCTGGGCGCGCTGGCGGTGGCGCAGCATCACGTGCGCATCCAGTCGCCCTATTTCCTGCCTGACCAGACGTTGATCGGCGCGCTGGCTACCGCGGCGCGGCGCGGCATCCGCGTAGACATCGTCATCCCCGACAAGAACAATCTGCGGCTGGTGGACTACGCCATGTCGGCGCAACTGGACCAGGTCGTGCGCACGGGCTGCCACGTGTGGCGGGCGGTGGGCACATTCGACCACTCCAAGCTGATGACGGTGGACGACGCCTGGGCCTACGTCGGCTCGTCGAACCTGGACCCGCGCAGCCTGCGCTTGAATTTCGAGCTGGACACCGAAATCTATGACCCCGGCGTGGCGCGCTGGATCGGCAAGCGCATCGATACGCTGATTGATCATGCCAAGGCGGAAACGCTGGATACGCTGGCCCAAGCGCCGTTTGCCAAACGGTTGCGCAACAAGGTCATCTGGCTGGCTACCCCGTATTTGTGACGCTTCAGCAACACGCGTCAACAACACGCTTCAACCACACGCTTCAACCACACGCGTCAACAACCCACGCCACCACCCCGCGCCACCACCACGCGCCAACCACAACACCGCCGAACCTTCCTGCACGATGCGTTATGAACTGACCGACCTGCGCCTGTTCCTTGCCATCGCCGAGGCGCAAAGCCTGTCCGGCGGCGCCAACACCGTGCACCTTACCGCTTCGTCCGCCAGCTACCGCCTGAAGAATCTGGAAGCGGCGATGGGCGTGCCGCTGTTCAAGCGCGAAGCACGCGGGATGGAGTTGACGACGGAAGGCGCGTTTGTGCTCAAGCACGTGCGGTCGCTGCTGGCCGGCGTAGAACGCATGCACGGCGAAGTCAGCGGCTTCGCCAGTGGCTTGAAAGGCAGCGTCAAATTGTTTGCCAACAGCAGTTCGCTGAACGGCTTCATCGTGCCCAGCCTTAGCCGATTTCTGTCGGCCAATCCAAACGTGAACATCCTGCTGGAGGAACGATCCAGCACCACGATCGAGGCCGCTATCGCGGGACAGGAGGCGGATATTGGCATCTTTGCCGGTCATGCCGAATCGGCCGGCGTGCAGGCGGTGCGCTATGCCATCGACGAACTGATCATCGCTGCGCCGCCGAACCACCCGGTGGCACAGCATTCGCCGGTACGCTTTCCGGCGGTGCTGGACCTGGATTTTGTCTGCATGAGCCGTGCCAGCAGCAACTACATCTTCCTGCGCGACATGGCCAGGCTGGCGGGCAAGACGCCGAAGGTGCGCATCCACGTGCACACCTTCGACGCCGTGCTGTCCATGGTGCAGGCCGGCGTGGGCGTATCGCTGGTGCCGCGCAGCGTGGCGGCCACCGCGCTGCGCGAACAGCGCGTGGCGGCGGTGGCCATCAGCGAACCCTGGGCGCGCCGTGAATTGACGCTGGTGACCCAAGCCAACGTGCCGCTGTCACCCTTCGTGGAGCAGGTTGCCGCGTATCTGCTGGACGATCCGATCGTAGCGGCGACGCGCGGCGGGACGGACTGATCGCCCCCCTGCTCAACCCAGCTCAACCCGGCTCGGGCCAGCTCAACCGAGTTCAAACAAGCTCAACCCAGCTCAACCCAGCTCAACCCAGCTCGGTCCAGCTCAGCCCAGCTCAGCCCAGCTCACCCCTGCTCAATCCTTGCCGCGCCGCTTGCTGGCCAGAAACTCATTCATGAACTTCTGCGGTTCGCCGGTGTTGAACGCGGCGCCGAATTCCGCGACGCTGTCCTCGATGGCGTCGTCAACCGACATCGTTTCCCAGCGGCGCAACAGCTTCTTCTGCTGACGCAAAGCCGCCGGCCCCCGCGCGGCAAAGCCCTGCGCCAGCTTGTAAACGGTTTCGTCCAGCTGCGCCTGCGGCACGGCGGCATTGACCAGCCCCCAGCCCTCTGCGCGACGCGCGTCGATAAGTTCACCCGTCAACAGCATCCACGCGCTGTGGGCCGCCCCGATCAAGCGCGGCATCAGCGCCGCGTGGATCACCGACGGGATGCCGACCTTGACCTCGGGCATGCCGAACTGGGCCTCGTCGGCGCAGATGCGCAAGTCGCAAGCCAGCGCGAACTCCAGCCCGCCGCCCAGGCACCATCCGGGAATGCGCGCGATGACCGGCACGGGAAAGTGGCGGACGGCGTTGCACAGGTCGCGCAGATTAGCGATGAAGCGCTGGGCGCTGGACGCATCCAGCGCAGCCATTTCAGCGATATCGGCACCCGCCACGAAGGCGCGGTCGCCCGCGCCGCGCAGCACCAGCACGCGCACGGCCTTGTTGTGGCTCAGCTGGGCCAATGCTTGCCGCAGGCCATTGATGACGGGCGTGCTCAAGATGTTCAGCACGCCGGCGTCCTGCATGGTCAGCGTGGCGATGCCGGCCGCGTCAATGCGGACGTCTGCGTGGGGAAAGGACAGATTCATGGTGTTCACAAGCGCTCCGGGTTACTGCAATTTCTGAAAGTTGATGTCGTCGACCACGGTCTTCCAATGCCCGTACGACTGCGCGATCAACGCGCCGAATGCCTCGCGTGACATCGGGCTGGGCACGGCGCCCTGCCTTTCAATGGCATCCACCGTTGCCGGGTCCGCCAAGGCCTGGCGCACGGCTGCGTTCAATTTATCAAGCACCGGTGCGGGCGTGCCGGCCGGCGCGGCCAGGCCGAACCATGACGGGTTGTTCATGGCGGGCAACCCGGCTTCGGCATAGGTCGGCACGTCCGGCAACACCTTCAGCCGTTCGCGGGCCGCCACGGCCAAGGGGCGGATGCGCTGCGCCTGGATCAGCGGATACGACGACGGGATATTGTCGAACACGACCTGCACCTGCCCTGCCACCAGATCGTTCAACGCGGGGCCCAGGCCCTTGTACGGCACATGCAGCATGCGCGTGCCCGTCGTCTTCATGAACAGTTCACCGTTCATGTGGCTTAAGCCGCCATTGCCGGATGAGCCGAACGCGTACTTGTTGGGATCGGCCTTGAGCAAGCCGAGAAACGCCGTCAGATCGCGCGCGGGCAACGCGGGGTTCACAACCAGCACGTTGGGTACGTCCGCCAGGTTGCTGATGGGGGCAAAGTCCTGGACCGGATCGTAGAGGCTCTTGGCGTAGACGTTCGGGTTGACGGCGTGCGAACTTTCTACCGCCATCACGAGCGTGTAGCCGTCGGCCGGTTGTTTCGCCGCGTAGGCGGACCCGATGCTGCCGCCGGCGCCGGGCTTGTTTTCGATGATGACGGACTGGCCCAGTTGCGCGCCCAGCTTGTTGCCCACGACGCGAGCGATGATGTCGGTGGTGCCGCCCACCGCATACGGCACCACCAGGCGGATGGGCTTGTCGGGATACTCGGCGGCGGCCAGGCCGGGTACGGCAAGGCAGGCCAGCAACATTGCCAGCGGGGTTTGTTTGATGATTGTCATTGTTGTCTCCTCGGGGTGAATCAGGTCTTCAGATCGCGGCGGGACGGCCGGGCGCGGCGCCGATGGGGTCGCCCGCCGCGGCGTAGCGCTATGCGCCCACTACCGCGTTGCCCACTACCGCGTTGCCCAGTACCGCGTTGCCCAGTACCGCGTCGGTGTGTTCGCCCAGCAAAGGTGGCGCGGCGCCCAGTGCGTCGGCGGGCGAGCCGGCCAACAGGGGGTTGCGCACCAGCCGCATTTCGCCCAGCACGGGATGCACGCTGGTCTGGACCAATTGGCGGTGGCGCACCTGCGGATGCGCAAAGACCTCGTCCAGGGTGTGGATCGGCCCCCATGGCACCCCCGCGGCGTCGAACGCGTCGGTCCAATGCTTGCGCGGCGCGCGCGCCAGCGCTTGCGCCACTTGCGCGCGCAGGCTGTCCAGGTGCAAGAGGCGAGCGCTGTTGGTGGCGTAGCGCGCATCCAGCGCCCAGTCGGGATGACCGACCACACCGCAGAAGCGCGAGAATTGGGCGTCGTTGCCAATTGCCAATATGAAATGACCATCGGCGCAGGCGAACACTTCGTACGGCGCGCAATTGGGATGCGCGTTGCCGCTGCGCGTGGGCGCCACGCCGGACACCAGGTAGTTGGCGCCCTGGTTGGCGTTCATGGCCACGGCAACGTCCAGCAGGCAGATGTCCAGCGGCATGCCCTGCCCCGTGAGGTCGCGCTGGCGCAAGGCGGCCAACACGGCAGTGGTGGCGTACATGCCCGTCATCAGGTCCACCACGGCCACGCCGGTGCGTAACGGGCCCGCGCCGGGCGCACCGTCAGGCTGGCCGGTGTAGCTCATCAACCCCCCCATGCCCTGGAACACGTAGTCATAGCCGGGCTTGTCCGCCATGGGGCCGGACTGGCCGTAGCCGGTGATGGACAGATAGATCAGGCGTGGGTTGATGCGCGCCAGCGACGCGTAATCCAGGCCGTATTTGCGCAGCCCGCCGGCCTTGTAGTTCTCGACCAGGATGTCGGCGTCGGCGACAAGTTCGCGCACGCGGGCCGCGCCCGCTTCCGAGGCGAAGTCGATGGCGACCGACTCCTTGCCCCGATTGCACGCCATGAAATAGGCGGACATGGCCGCGTTGCCGTCGTCGGCGCGCAAGTCGGGCGGCCCCCAACCGCGCGTGTCATCGCCGCGCGTCGGGTGTTCGATCTTGATGACCTGGGCGCCCAGGTCGGCCAGGTTCTGCGTGCACCAGGGGCCGGCAAGAATGCGCGACAAGTCCACGACCTTGATGCCGCAGAGGGCGTTGTGAAGCATAGTGTCTCCGTGATTCAACTGCTTTCGGAGAATTATGTTCGCGCCCTCGTCCCACGAGGAGTTGAATGTTTCGAACGCTGCGTTCGACAGCGTTCAACGCGCGGCCTGCTGCTTAGCCGTCCGACACCGGCGACGGCGCGGCGCGCACGGCGAACACGGCGTTCGCTTTCAGCATGACGCGACCGTCGACCCGCAACAGGCAGTGGGCGTAGATCAATCGCTTGCCCTGCTTGTCGATCCGCACATGGGCTTCAAGCCAGTCGCCGGGTTGCACGGCGCTAAGGTATTCCACCGACATTTGCACCGTCACGATCGACACTTGCGCCTGTTCGGCGATGGTGAAGCCCAGCGCGCTATCCGCCAGGGTGGCCAACAAACCGCCGTGCGCCATGCCATGCATGTTGGTGTGCGCGTGGTTGACGCGCAGCGCCAGCACGTTGTCCGTGTCGCGCCGGTATAGCGCGCCCAGGTCAGCCAGATGGGTCATGAACGGGCTGCTGGGGCGCCACGGCGCAAAACCTTCGGGGATGGATTCAGTCATGGCGGGAAAATTGATGACATCCGACATTGGATGGCTGAAAGTACCGCAAAGCCCGCCCCGTCGAACATGCCCGGCGGCAAGAGGTGTACGCACAGCGAACGAAGCGGGGCGGGTCGCGGGCACGGCATGCCTGGCTTCGTGCCGGCGGAAATCTAAGAGTAAGATTTACGCCACAACATTCCTATACCTGGCAGGAGCAGTAAACGATGGCGAAAGTCGGCATGGTGGGTATCGGCCTTATGGGCCATGGCATTGCAAGCAATCTGGTCAAGCACGGTCATGCGTTGACGGTGCTTGAGCATCCGGGCAATCAGCCCCTGGATGCCCTGAAGGCGGCGGGCGCAACCAGCGTGACCAGCGGCGCGGCGTTGGCGGCGCAGTCGGATGTGATCATCCTTTGCGTGACCGGCAGCCCGCAGGTCGAAGCCGTCTTGCTGGCCGAAGGCGGTGTGCTGGAAGGCTTGCGCGCGGGCACCGTCATCATCGATTGCTCGACGGCGATTCCGTCGTCCACCATCAAGGTGGCGCAAGCCGTGACGGATTCCGGTGGCCGCTTTTTGGATGCGCCGATGACCCGCACGCCCAAGGAAGCCGCCGAAGGCCGGCTGAACTTGCTGGTGGGCGGTGACGCCGCGCTGTTCGAAGAATGCAAGCCGATCCTGGCCTGCTTTGCCGAAAACATCACGCATGCCGGCCCCATCGGCGCCGGGCATCGCATGAAGCTGCTGCACAACTACGTGTCGCTGGGCGTTGTTGCCCTGCTGTCTGAAGCGGCCGCGTGCGCATTGCGTTCGGATATCGACCCGGCGGTGTTCGCGGAGGTCTTGAGCAAGGGCGGCGGCGGCGGCGTGGCATTGGAACGCATCAAGCCGTACCTGCTGGAACAGGACCCGTCGTCGCTGCGCTTTTTCATGTCGAACGCGCAGAAGGACCTGTCCTACTACAACACCATGGCAGCCGAAGCCGGCGCCGTGCGAGAGATCGGCGCCGCCGTGCAGCACACGTTCGACCAGGCCGTCACGCAGGGCGGTGGCGAACGCTACGTGCCCGAACTGGTGACGTTGCTGAAAGACCGCTAGGTCAGCGCCCCACGGTTGCCGGGGCGGGCGCAAGGCCGCGTCCCGGCAACCGCAGCGAGATGGCCGCGGCCATCAACAGCAGCACGCCCGCCGAGCCAAAGGCGACCCAGTGCGTATGGAACGTGTCGAATGCCCAGCCCCCCAGCCACGAGCTGATCATGCCGCCGACCTGGTGGCCCAGATAGGTCAGACCGTACAGCACGCCGACCAGCCGGATGCCATAGACGTCCGCCAGAATGGCCGAGGACAAGGCGATGCTGCCCGCCCACACGATGCCGCCGATGGTGGCGGCCGCATACAGTTCCCAGTGCGCGCCCACCATGACCAGCGCAAAAAACCCCAGGCCGCGCACCAGATAGATGGCGGCCAGGATGTTGCGACGTTCGACCTGGTCAGACATGCGGCCCAGCACCAGCGTGCTGAAGATGGCGACCAGTCCGATCAGGCCGATGCCCAGCGAACTGGTGGTGGCGTCGAACCCGTGGTCCATCAGCATGGGCATGCCGTGCGTGCCCAGCAGGTTCATGCTGTAGCCACAGGCGAACAGGCCCAGCGCCACCTGCCAGAACGGCAAGGTGCGCAACGCGTCGCGCACGGTCGGGGCGCGGCTTTTTCCCGGCGTGGAGGATGCGCCCCGGGAAGCCATCGCGGAGGAGGACGAGGACGAGGACGAGGACGCGCCGGGCGAGACGGAGGCGGCCGACACTTTTCGATCCGGGATCTGGTGTGGCAGCAGGTCGGTGTGTTCCGGCGCGTCGTCGCGCATGATGAACAGCGCGACGGGCACGGTCAGCAAGGCGAACAGCACCGCGAAGGCCAGCAGGGTTTCCTGCCAACCCACGGCCGCTATCGCAAAGGTCAACGTCGGCGTCATCAAGGCGATGCCCGCCATGGACCCCGTGGACAAAAAGAACAGCGCCATCCCGCGCTGGCGCGTGAACCAGCGGCTGATGACCGGCGTCAGCGCGACGGGGCTGGTAAACGCCAGGCCCACGGACAAGGCCACGCCGAAGGACAGCAGGAATTCAATGGGGCCACGCGCGAACACCGTCCACAACGAGGACGCCACGACGATGGCCGTGCCGGTCAACAGCACGAAGCGCGTGCCGCGCACGCTGACCAGGTAACCGGCCAGTGGCATGGCCAGCCCGTAGCACAGCATGCCCACCGCCACGATGGCCGACAACAGGCTGCGCGAAAAGCCCAGGCCATCTGCCATCGGCAAAAAGAACGGCCCGATGCCCATGCGCAGGCCTACCGTCAACAGGGTAAGAACCGCGGCGGCGCCGACGATGTTCCAGCCGAAATACCAGCCGCCCGACTCTTGCTTGCTCACAACCGTCTCCTTGATGTCTTCTTGTAGCCGCAGGCTCGCCGGGGCTTACAGACACCGCAGGGAACGCGCGGACAAAATCCGCTATCGACACGGGTAAGAAGGACGCGGCGCGAATGGGCGTGTTTTTGCCGGTGGCCAGGGGCCGGCCGGACGCAACATATTACTCCTGGCTATAAGAGGGAATGGCGTTGCGTCGCGGAAAAATTCGTTCGGTAAACGGGCAGTTGCCCATTACGTTGCCAAAGACGGGCAGCGTCAGTCCGGCTTACGCCTTCTTTTCCAGGAACGCCTGCAACGCGGGCACGGTGTTCAACACGTGTTGGCGCATGGCCGCTTCGCAACGGGCCGGGTCGCGGGTTTGCAGCGCGTCGATCAGCTCTTGATGCGATTCCCGCACGCGCAGCACGCGGCCGGGCTGCGCGGCCCACAGGCGCATGTACGGTTCCACCACGGAATGCAATTCCGATATCTGGCGGAGCAGTCGCGGTTGCTGGCAAAAGCTGCACAGGTATTCGTGAAATTCCCGATGCGCGGTCGTAAAGTCCAGGTAATCGCTTGAGCCCTGGTCCAGCTGCTCAAGCATATGGGTCAGGCGGCGGACATGTTCGGCGCTCATGTGCAGCACGGCGTTGCGCATGGCCAGACCTTCCAGCACCGAGCGCATCTCGAACACTTCCAGCATTTCCTGCTGGTTCAATCCGCGCACGACGGCGCCACGATTCGCGCGGATCTCAACCAAGCCTTCAGAGGCCAGCCGCCGCAGGGCGCCGCGTACCGGCATGCGGCTGGTGCCGATTTCGGTGGCGACCACATCCGGCACCAGACGTTGGCCAGGCGCATAGTTGCCCAGGCGGATTTCGCGCTGCAGATGCAGATAAGCCTCGTCTTCGGCACTGATCGCTGTCTTCTGAAATTGCAGCATTGTCGTCCCCGGGCTTGGAAAGCCGCCATGATAGATAAACGCAAAAATAACACAAATTGGATCCAGTGATCCATGGATGCAAATACCAATGGTCCGCTGAGGCCGGGTCCCGTCTAATTGCTGGCGGACGGCCCCGCAAGGGGTGTCACACGCCGGAACGGGCAACAGACCCGCCCGGCGGGCCCAAGCTTTTCCATAACGCGATCAAGGGGAATCCAATGAAATTTCGTCTCATCCGGACGCTGGCCGGCCTGGCTGCCGCCGCTTTCGCCGCCCAGGCCGGCGCGCAAACCGCCGCGCCCGCCACCGACTGGCCGCAGCACCCGGTGCGCATCGTTGTGCCGTTCCAGGCCGGCTCGGCCACGGATCTGATCTCGCGCCAGCTGGGCGCCGCGCTGGCCACCGAACTGGGCCAACCCTTTGTCGTCGAAGCCCGTCCGGGCGCGGCGGCCGCAATTGGCAGCGCCTCGGTGGCGCGTTCGGCCCCGGATGGCTACACGTTGTTGATGGGCGGCCCGGCCGCTGTCGTCACCAACCGCTTCCTGCAAAAGCGCCTGGCTTATGACCCGGACGCCTTCGCGCTGGTGTCCATGGTGGCCTACACGCCCAACATCCTGTTGGCCAACCCCCAACAGCCTTTCAAGACGCTGCCTGAAATGGTCGCCTATGCGCGCGCCAATCCGGACAAGCTGACCTACGCGTCGTTCGGCACCGGCACCACGTCGCACATGGCGGGCGAAATGCTCAAGTCCATTGCCGGCATCGACATCCTGCACGTGCCGTACAAGGGCGCGGGTGAAGCCATCCCCGCCTTGCTGTCCGGCCAGGTATCGATGTACTTCGACACCATCATGACGGGCCTGCCGCAGGTCAAGAGCGGCTCGCTGCTGGCCTTGGGCATGTCCAACTCGAAGCGTTCCTCGTTGGCGCCGGACATTCCCACCATCGCCGAACAAGGCTACGCGGGCTACGACATTGCCCCCTGGTATGGCCTGGTCGCGCCCGAAGGCACGCCCGAACCCATTCTTGAAAAGCTGAACCGCGCCGTCAACAAGGTGCTGGCGGATCCGGCATTGCGCGGTAAGCTCGCCGAAGCGGGCGCCGAGCCGCGTGGCGGCAGCCGCGCCGAATTCGCCGCGTTCATCAAGGCCGAAATTCCGCGCACCAAGCAGCTGATCGACCAAGCCGGCATCACCCCGCAGTAACCCTTACACCACGAGTTTCCAGCATCCATGTCCCCCTCCTTCGATTGGTCTTTTCCGTACGCTTCCCGAAAAATGCCGGTCCTGGCCGCCAACGCGGTCGCGACCAGCCAGCCGCTGGCTGCGCAGGCGGGGCTACGCATGTTGCTGGCCGGTGGCAATGCCGTTGACAGCGCCATTGCCACCGCGATTGCGCTGACGGTGGTTGAGCCCGTCATGAACGGCATCGGCGGCGATATGTTCGCGCTGGTCTGGCACGGCGGGCAATTGCACGGCCTGAACTCCAGCGGCTGCGCGCCCGCCGCGTGGACACCCGACTACTTCAACGGCCGCGACGCCATGCCGGGCACCGGCTGGGGCACCGTCACCGTGCCCGGCCAGGTTGCCGGCTGGAAAGCGCTGTCGGACCGCTTCGGCAAGCTGCCTTTCGCCAAGCTCTTCGAGCCGGCCATCGGCTATGCCGAAGAAGGCTTCCCCGTGTCGCCGACCATCGCGCGCCAATGGGCCACGCAAGCCCCCAAGCTGGCGCACGAGCCCGGCTTTGCCGACGCCTTTCTGCCGGCAGGCCGCGCCCCGCAAGCAGGCGAATGGTGGCGCTTTCCGGCGCAGGGCAAGACGCTGCGCGCCATTGCGGAAAGCGGCGGCGACAGCTTGTATCGCGGCGAACTCGCCCGCAAGATCACCGACTTTGCCAGCCAGACGGGCGGCGCCCTCAGCGCCACGGACCTGGCCGAGCATCGTCCGGAATGGGTCGCCCCCATTTCGCAATCGTTCCGCGACGTCGAACTGCACGAAATTCCGCCGAACGGCCAGGGCATTTCCGCGCTGATGGCGTTGGGCATGCTGGAACAGTTCGACCTGGAAGGCATGGGCGTGGACAGCGCCGACTACTACCACGTCAGCATCGAAGCGATGAAGCTGGCGTTCGCCGACCTGCATCACCATGTGGCCGACCCGCGCCACATGCGCACGGACGCCAAGGCGCTACTGGACCGCGCCTACCTGGCCGAGCGCGCGCGGCTGATCTCCATGGACCGCGCCAGCGTCCCCACCGCCGGCACGCCCGCCACCGGCGGCACCGTTTACCTGACGACCGCCGATGCGGACGGCACGATGGTGTCGTTCATCCAGTCCAACTATCACGGCTTCGGTTCGGGCGTGGTCGTGCCGGGCACCGGCATCAGCCTGCATAACCGTGGCCTGAACTTCGTGCTGACGCCCGGCCACGCCAACCAGGTGGCGCCGCGCAAAAAGCCCATGCACACGATCATCCCCGCGTTCGTCACGCGTGGCGGTCAACCGTTGATGTCGTTCGGTGTGATGGGCGGATCAATGCAGGCGCAAGGGCACCTGCAAATGGTCACGCGCCTGGCCGCGTTCAAACAGAACCCGCAGGCAATGAGCGATGCCCCGCGCTTCCGCGTTGAAAAGGGCCCGGTGGTGAATGTGGAATCGCATCTGCCGCAAGACGTGGTGCAGACGCTGCGCGACCGTGGTCACAATGTGGCCGTGGCGCCAGTGGACAGCCTGGAATTCGGCTCGGCGCAGCTGATTTGCCGCTTGCCCCAGGGCGGCTACGTCGCCGCGTCGGACTCGCGCCGCGACGGCCAGGCTGTTGGCTTCTGACGGCAAGGCGGCTTCAGGGCTGAAGCCGTAGCCGAAGGCAATTCACGCTTCGGCCCGGCTTGCCCGCCCCTGCTTGGGCCTGAGTTCAGGCCGAGCTCCAGGTCGGTTTGTCCGGCCGGGGCAGCGCCGGAAAACCGCCTTCGCCCAGCTGGCTTTGAACGGCGTCGGCGCCGTACCGGATCAAATCCGCGTCACGTTCGATGCCTAGCTTGCGCATGGCGCTGCGCTTTTGCGAACTGACGGTCTGCACGCTGCGATGCGACATCTGCGAGATTTCAGTCACGGTGGCGCCCGCACAGAACAGGCGCACGATCTCGGCTTCGCGCTTGGTCAGCCGCGCCCGCCCCAGCACAAACGCCTGGTTGACGATCATTTCCTTGATGGTGGGCGAGTAGTAGGTTTTGCCCTGGTACATGGCATGCACGGCGTTGATGATGTGGCTGGTGGAATCCGATTTGCTCAGTACGCATAGATTCTCGTAAGCCAGCAGGGCGCGGATCAGCGTGGGGTTGTCGATCATGGTCAGCACCGCAACGCGTAGCGCGGGGTAGCGACGCCGCAACAGCGCGATCAGGCCCAGGCCGTCGCCGTATTTGCCGCCGGGCATGGTGTAGTCCGACACGACCACATCGCAATGCTGGGTTTCAAGCCGCGCGACCAGATCGGTGGAGTTTTCGGCGCACCCGATGACATCGATGGCCGGGTCCAGCCCCAATTCATAGCTGACCCCCAGCGCCACGGCGGGGTGGTCGTCGGCGACGATCACGCGAATGTATCGTGATGACATTGCTGCATTTCCCTCTTCCACATCGGGAGCCCCCGGGCAACATATTGCCTTGCACGCGGGAATAGCGCCCGACGCAAGCAAGTTCTTTTTTTCATCGGCAGATTTGCATGGGTGTACGCCGTGTGAAGCCACTATATCGATAGACCGATATAGTGCTGCCGTACAGCCAATAAGAGAATAGGAATACTACGAAAGTACCCGATGCGCAACGTTCCGGCGCATGACTCGGACGCATCCCCATCACTACGGGCCAGGTTTCGCGATTATCGTCGTCTGATGCAGCGGTGAAACAGGCACAGTCAGCAAGCCCATGAACAAAAACAACAACGAAGACCCTGCGCGACGCGCAAGCCCAAACGGCGTATCGCCCAGCACCAACGGTGGTCGCGCGCCCGTTGCCTCAAGTACGGCGCAACTGCGCCATGAACGCCGTGTCCGCACCATCACGGACTTGACCGGGGCCGACCCCGCTCGCATCCGCGCCCTGGCCCACGCGTTTGTCAAGGCCAACGACATCGACATGCTGCGCCTTTGCGAGCTGCAAGCACGCGATGACAGAGCCGCATTACGCCACCTTGCCCATCGCATCAAGGGCGCGGCGCAGATGACGGGTGACACGCAATTGAGCCGGCTCTGTTCCGTGCTAAGCGAAGCCTGCGCGGCACCACGCGGCCATGTCCTATCGTTGGACGGTATCGTCGAACAGCTAAGCGATGCCCTGTTGGAATTTGGCGCATCGTGCCAACGCATGGCCATGCAAGTCCCGGCGCCCTGATGCCCCGATGCACCCGACGCGCCAGATGCCCCACGGGCATCGACAGCGTCGCGCGAAGGCGGCGCGCGCACTCGGTATTAGTACTTGTCACATGAGGAATTCATAGTCCTCATAAAGCTTGAGCGCGTCGCCGTTCGTATAGTGGTTCGATGCTGCACGTACCCACTTTGGCGATCGTTGCCGCTTTGTCCGCGGCATGGCTTTGCGGACATTCGGCTCACGCGCAAATTCCCGACGCCGGTCGTTCCATTCGGGATCTGGAACTGACCATCCCGGCCCCGCCGCCGGCCGCCCCGGCGCCCCGACTGAAATTCCCAAGCGACCCGTCCAGCGCAGCCCCTCCCTCCGAATCAGCCACCGAATCAGCCACCGAATCAGCCACCGAATCAGCCACCGAATCAGCCGCTGAATCCGGCGACGTCACCACCCTGTTGGTGCATGCCTTCCAACTGGACGGCAACCAGGTATACGACGACGCGACGTTGCAGGCGCTGCTGGTTGACGTGATCGGAACGCATCAGGACCTGGACGGGCTGCGCGCGGCCGCCGCCCGCCTCTCCGGCTACTACCACGCACACGGCTACCTGCTTGCTCGGGCCTACCTGCCCCCGCAGCAGATCGACGGCGGCGTCGTGCGCATACGCATCATGGAGGGCCTGTACGGCCAGGTCCTCCTGAACAATACGTCCCGCACGCGCGACGGTGCGTTACGCCCCATCCTGGACGCCTTGCCCCCCGGCACGGCCGTGCACGGCGGCGATCTGGACGGCGCGTTGCTGCGGCTTAACGACTTGCCCGGCGTCGTTGCCACCGGCACCTTGCGTGCCGGCGCCGTCACGGGCGCGACCGACCTGATCGTCAACGCGCAGCCCGGCCCCTGGATCGCCGGCAGCATCGACGCCGACAACTATGGTGGCGTCTACACCGGCGAATACCGCTTGAGCGCGGCCGCCAACATCAACAGCCCCTTGGGCCTGGGCGACCAGTTCGACATACGCCTTTTGTCCAGCGACCGCCGGCAGCGCTATTACCACCTTGATTTCCAGGTGCCCGTTGGCCCCTGGTCCACCCGCATCGGCGCGGGTGCGTCGAACATGCGCTACGAGCTGGGCCGCGAGTTCGCCGCGCTAGAGGCGCACGGCCAGGCGCAGCACACCAACGCCTATCTGCGCCAGACTTTGCTGCGCGGCCGCGATGCCAATGTCCACGCCACGCTCCAGTACGAACACAAGCGCCTGCGCGACGACTACGACTACTTCGATCTGTCGCGCTCGCAGCGCATCGGCCTGTGGACGGCCGCGGTCAATGGCAGCTTCAACGACACCTTATGGGGCGGCGCCAGCAACGGCGTCAGCCTGGCGGTGTCGCGCGGAAATCTGCGCTTTGGCGACGACGCCCAACGGCGCGACGATCGCTACGTCAAGCATGCCGGCGGCGGCTTCGGGGTGTTCAACCTTGGCATGAGCCGGCTGCAACGCATTTCGGGCCCCGTTCAATTCTTCGCCCGCATGCGCTCGCAATGGTCCAGCAAGAATCTGGACAGCGCCGAGAAATTCAGCCTGGGCGGCCCCTATGGCGTGCGCGCCTACGCGCCGGGCGCCGCCAGCGGCGACCAAGGCTGGCAGGCCACGGGCGAACTGCGCTACCTGCCGCTGCCCGGCTTGCAATTCTCGGCCTTCGTCGACACGGGCTCCGTCCAAATCAACAAACGCGCCTGGACCGCGGAACCCAACCAGCAATCGTTAAGCGCCTTCGGCGTGGGCGTTGCCCATGGCGGCGCCCAGCATCTCGTCAATGTCAGCGCCGCGTGGCCCTGGCGCCAAGGCAGCGGCGCCGCAAGAACCGACCGTCAACCCCAATTCTGGGTGCAAGCCACCCGCTACTTCTGAGTCTTAACCACCCGCTACGCGGTGCGCCACAAGTGCGCCGCGTAGCACTTTCCCCGAGGAAAACATGAACAAGACTTTTGCATTGGTGTGGAGCGCATCACGCGGCGGCTGGGTTGCCGTCAGTGAAGGCGCGCGCCGACGCGGCAAATCGCCGGGCGCATTGCGTCGAATTGCGGTCGGGGCGGCGCTGATGGGTGTTGTTGGCGTCATCCATGCTCAGGATTTCCCGAAGGATGGGGTGGTCAAACTCGGCGCCGTCGACATTACGATGGATGCCGACAAGAAGACCATGCGGGTCAATCAAAAGACCGACAAGCTGATTATCGATTGGCAACGCTTTGACGTGGGCTCCGACAAGCACCTGATCTTCAACCAGCCTGGCCGAGAGTCCGTCGTGCTGAACAAGGTGCTAAGCAAACTCTACAGCGACATCCGGGGAGAGATCAGCGCCAACGGCAGCGTATTTTTGATCAACCCCAACGGGGTCGTGTTCGGCCAATCATCGCGGGTAAACGTAGGCAGCCTGCTTGCCTCGACCAAACCAGTCAGCCATGACGATTTTCTTGGCGGCGGCCCGATGCAACTGATCGGTATAGGCAACGCCGCAATCACCCACTTGGGCTCGATCGTCGCCCATGGTGGCGGCAGCGTCATCCTGGTCGCCGACAGTATCACAAGCTACGGCAGCATCCAGGCGGACATGGGCAGCGTTGCGCTGGCGTCGGGCAAGACGATTACCCTGTCTTTGGCCGGCAATTCGTTGATCGACCTGCAAGTGGAAGGGGCCACCTTGGACCCCTTGATAGAAAGCACCGGCTTGCTTCGCGCGCATGGCGGGCAGGTACTGCTCAAGGGGCCGGCCAAGGATGCCATGTCGTCCCTCGTTGTGAATAACCTTGGCGTAATCGAGGCCAACTCGCTAGACGGAAAAACCGGCCGCATCGTTCTGGACGGCGGCGACTTCGGCCGTGTCATGGTGGCCGGACGCCTGACCGCGACGGGCGGGGACACCATGGCGGGTGGCACGGTATCCATCGCCGGAAAATCCCCGGCGCTGGATCCCTTCGTCGACATCGACACGCGCGGGGCACCCGGACGGACAGGCATGCTGTCGATAGCGGCCCACGACGTGAACGTCGCTTGGGGCAACACGGAAGCCGGCGCTACGTTGTCCACCAGCATGCTGAGCAAACGGCTGGCGACCAGCAACGTTTCGCTGATCGGCACATACGGCAACGTCACGATCAACGCGCCCGTGCACTGGAATGGCTCCACCTCGCTGACCTTGCAAGCCGCCCGGCACGTGGACTTTAATGCCCCGGTGACCGCCGTGGGAGACGGTGCGGGCCTGGCCGCCAAGACGCAAAGCGGCGACCTTAACATCAACGCCCGCATGGCGCTGACGGGCGACAACGCGGCGCTGGCCCTGATTGCAAGATCAAACCTCGAACTGATCAATGGCGTTGTCATCGAACTGAGCGGCAAGGGCGCCACCTACGAAAACCGCGAAGGTCGCTATACCGTCATCAACGACATGAGCCAGTGGGAAACCATGAACCAGGACTTGGCCGGGCGCTATGCGCTGGGCAAGAGCCTGGAGGCGGACGGGCGAGTGGCCAGCATCGGCGGCGACCACGACGTCTTTACCGGCAAATTTGAGGGCATGGGCCATACCTTGAGCAAGTTCGAGGTCAACGCCGACAACCATGCGGGCCTGTTCGCCCAGTCTTCAGGCGACATTCGCAACCTGAACCTGGTGGACATCTCCGTGACCACGGCTAAAGGCGCGCAATCGGCCGACAAGGCCGCCGGCGCGCTGGTCGGCACCAATTCCGGAACCATCACAAACGTGCACGCGACGGGATCGCGCATGACCGACCTGGGCGCGGGCATCGGCGCGGTCGGCGGTTTGATCGGGCGCAGCAATGGCGGCACGATCGATCGATCAAGCGTCATGGCTTCAACACTGCGGGCCACGGGCGGACGCGTGGGCGGCATGATCGGCGACAACAACGGAGGCTTCATCAGCGACTCGGTGGCCAATGTCACCGTGCAGGTATCGGGCAACGTCCACGCCGGTGGCTTTGCCGGTTACAACGACGCGGCCGGTACGCTCTACAACGTGCAGGCACGCGGCTCGGTCACCCATAGCGGCGAATCGGGCAATGGTCACTTTGGTGGCCTGGTCGGCGCCAACCAGGCGACTATCGCCGGGTCCGCCGCCTACGGCCGGGTTCAAGTGCAAAGCGGCTCGGCTTTTTCCGTGGGCGGGTTGGCCGGATACAACGGCGGCATGATCGACAACGCCGCCGCATACGGCCACACCAGCGGGGGCGATCACAGCGCCGTCGGCGGGGCCGTGGGCTACAACAACGGGACACTGGCCCATACCGAGGCCAGGGGCAATGTCTCCGGGCGCGATCGGGGCGACGTGGGAGGCTTGGTCGGTGTGAATCGCGGCAGTATTGAACAGGCCGTGGCGCACGGCACCGTACGCGCAGAATATAAGAGCCGGATAGGCGGGCTGGTGGGCCGCAACCTGGTGACCGCCGAAATCATGGACAGCACCGCGCATGGCGACATCAGCGGGGGGCTGCACGTCACGATGGGCGGGCTGGCTGGTGTGAACGAAGGCCTGATCCACCAGTCGCATGCACGCAATAGCGTGAATTACTGGTGGGGCCAGTGGTTGCTGCAAACGCGCGGCGCCGTGGTGGGCCGCAACACCGGTACGGTGTGGTAAGGCGCGATGGCGACCTGGCGCCACGACGCTATGTTGCCATGACGCCATGACGAAGGTGGCGCAATCCGACAGGACTGCGCCACCTTTTTTCCGGGGAACGATGCGTGGCTTTACACCCTGAAGCGATACCTAGGGAAATTCGAACGTGAACTCGGCGGCGGCGTTCGCTACGCCCCCCTGCACGTCGTCGCGGTCGCGCGCCGTGCGGATGTAGCGGGCGGCCAACGACAGTTGCGCGCTACCGTCCATCAACGTCATGGCATAGTCGGGCCCATACGCACCGCCGACGGGCCCAAACCGCACGCGTCGGTCTTGCGCGTCCACCACGATGACGCCAATGCCCCGAGCCGGTCTTTCGGCCTTGCCACTGGGGCCGTGCAGCGCCAGGACTGTATCGGTGCCGGGCACGAGGCCGCTCTTGGCCCGGAACTTAACCTGCGGCCTCGCCAGGGCGCTGCACTTGTTCAGCCGGATGTTGAAGGGCTTAGGCGCGGCTGTCGCTCCTTCGAAGGGAAAGTCCGCGACAAAAGCCGGGGGCATGTCGACCCGGATGTCCTGATGCGCGCCGGCGTCGCACTGGTGCTTGATGACGATGCCTGGCACCGTACCCCCCAAGCCTATCTCCAGGATCTGACTGCCCTGGTACACCGCCATCATCGAGCACAGCGTCAGTCCCGGAGGAATCGTCTGGGGCGGGGGTTGCCAGGTTGGCGGGCGAATGCCGACCTGACCCGGCGCGGTGGCTCCGGCGCGATTCGTGAATATTTGAAGGACCAACGCAGTACTGGGGGCTACCCCCGTTACGTTCAAGTCGCGAGGCAGATCCTCCGGCCTTGCCATCAACACCAACTGCTGAATAAACGGCATGTATTGCATACCGCCCAGCCCACCGACGCCCACGGTAAGGTCGGCCGCGTCAATGATCAAAGAGACGCGCTCCAACTCGATGACGGTGTCGCGAAACATCATTCTCATGCCTATGCCGGCCACATTGGTGGCGACAATGCCCCGAGCCAAAAAAGTAGGATTGCGCCACATCGCGGCGGTGAACAGTTTGTGTTTTTCCGTCATGCCAGGCAGCGTTGCCACCCTGAATGAGATGGCCAGCGGCGCCTCCCTTTCGTACAGCACCTGGTGCATTTGCGACTGAGTGGTCAAAGGTTCCATTTGTCGCCACCCTTGGCCGAGTAAAATGTTGTTCTTACATTCCGCTGCCGCAATCACAGCGTCGGCGCCCCACGCCCATCGCGGCACCGCGCATGTCGCCAGGAGGCCCGCTAACGCCATCACGGCGCCCCGTCCTGTCCGGCGCCACCGGCGGCTCCATCGTCCATTGTGCATATCGGTCTCCCTGCCCCGCCCTACCGCCCGGCTGGCATTGGTGTTGGTGTTGGTGTTGGTGTTGGTGTTGGTGTTGGTGTTGGTGTTGGTGTTGGTGTTGGTTTACTGAAGGCCCAGCGGCCGCGTGCCTTCAATGATGTCGCCGTCATCGTTGGCGGCCTGATACCGCAATGCGCCCTTGCCGGCCCTTGGCGTTTCCCCCTTGGGCAACGGGAACCGCGTGCGGGATAGCGGTGCAACGGTCAGCCCCATCAGCGTGATGAACGTGCCGGGCTTTTCCTTGGCGTCCAGCTCCAGCCGCGCCAGCGACACCACATACGGTGCCGCGTTGAAAGCCTCGATTTCGTGATCCGCTGCGTGATACGTCCACGCGACGTTTGCGATGGCGTCAAGGGCAGAACCCGGCAGCCCCTCCGGCCGGTACAGCACTTTCATGCGGAGCCGATACGAGAGCTGAAGCAGGTTGTTCTGCACGGGATCCCTGGCAGGGACTTCCAGGAAGTTGATCCAGAACACGGATTCGCGGTCTTGGGGCAGACGTTCGCCCGTGTATCGCAACAACAGGCTCGCACGCTGCCCCGCGTCCAGCCGGTACACCGGCGGCGTCAACAGGAATGGCACGGTTTGCAGGCTGGGGTCCGAGGTGAAGTCGCCGGTGTCCAGCCAGCTTTGCACCAGGACCGGATGCTGGCCGATATTGGCGGTGTGCAAGGTCAGTGACTGCTGCGTGGCCGGGTAGATGAAGCGCGTGCCGGTCACGATCAGGTCCGCGTACGCCACGCGATGGCACACCATGGTCAAGGCCGCCGTCAGGGCAAGGGCAAGGGCAAGGGCAAGGCCAAACGCCCGCACCAATCGCCAGCGGCTCCATGCGCGCTGCCGGATCATCGAAGCGTCAGCGGCCCGACGCCGCCTTGCGGTGAAATGGACTTCGGATCGGCTTGCGCCGCTGGCACGCATTCCCGCTCCAGAATGTCGTAAGCGCTGTCGCCCCGCAACGCGCGGTCAGGCAATGCGTAGTCGACAAAACAACTCTCGCCGTCGCCCTCTCCCCATTCGACGCGTACCGTGCCACGGTCTTTTTCCGCGCGCATGACGATGCGGCTTCCCTGCCCCACCGCGCCCACTGCCACGCCGGTTTCCGGGTCGATGACCTCGGCGCCAAACGGCAAGGGGGACCCGTCGGCCAGCTTACCCACGATAAGCACCTGGCGGGCGCGCAGTGTCGGGTAGACCAGCTTGATGATTGCGCCGGCTCGGGGCGCGACGTTCAGCGAGCTCGCCTTGAGTTCGATGTCCACGGGCAGGTCCGCCGGGTCCACGTCCACCGAGTTCAAGCGATACGGGCTCAAGCTGCCCACCACCGCGTAGCCGCTGGCGTCCACACGGTTGACGCCGTATCCCACCCGCATGCCCTGCGCATCCTTGGCATGGACCAACGCCACCGTTTCGCCCAGGGTTTGTGCCAACGTCAGCCCGCCACTGTGCAAGACCATGGCGCCCATGGCGTTCAACGATGCCTGGCGATACCCCCGGCCCTGTCCCACGCTGGCCGCCACCGAGCCTTGCGGAAAGTCGTAACCCAGGCCCGCGTCCGCCGATTTGGCATTGGTGCGGCCGTTGTGCGACGCCGATACGGAATACGAGCCTGCGCCCTCATCATCCAACGCGCCGCTGACGCTGGAGGAAACGCGCGCGCCCTCGCGGCTGTCGGCGGTGTAGACGGCGCTGACTCGCGTTGCGCGCGATGACGTCGCCCGGCCAAGCGGGATGGATACGTTAAGCGTCATCTGCGTGCTTTTGACGCTGCCGCCGCCCCAATAGTCCGAGCCCACGCCGTGCACGCGTTGCAGCGCAATGGAATAAGACACGTCGTTCCAGTCGTTGTTGTAGCCCACGGAAAAGTTCATGTCGTTGCCGGCCTGCTTCCAATAGTTGGCCGTGGACGCCGACGCGTACAGGCTGCCCCAACGGCCGCCCAGGCTTTGGCTGACGTTCAGGTCGAAGCGGCTGCGCATGCCGCCGTCGTTCTGGTAGCGCGTGTTCTGCGGCAGATTGCCCAGCGCCACAGCGTCTCGCAAGCCCAGGTAGCCGCTGGTCGAATAGCGGTAGGCCAATAATGAAAAGTTGGTGCCGCTGTTGGGCAGGTCGCGGCTGTAGGTCAGCCGGTAGCTGGCCCCGGCGCGCGCCTC
>NZ_JBLVOL010000137.1:207957-212349 GCF_053543755.1 Achromobacter semiaridum
GGTTCGCGCGCGCGCCCGTCACGTCAAACGCGAAGGCGCCTATCGTGGTGCCCATCGCGGCGCCCAGCAGCGCGGACCCATAGTGGTCGGTAAACGCCAGCCCGCCGTAGCCGGTCACCGCGTCACCCACGCCGCGCTTTAGCGTGCCTTGCAACACGTACCGCGAACTGCCGCGCAAGCCCGGGTCGGGCCGCGCCCGGCCGTTACGCTGTATTGCGTCACGCCAGGGCGCAACAGCTGCACGATGGTGGCAAACGGCACCACAAAGCTGCGCAGGCTGCCATCGGCCTCTGTCACGCGCACGTCAAGGTCGCCACCATAGCTGGCGGCGCGCACGTCCTCGATGGCGAACGGGCCGGGCGCCACGGTGGTCTCGTAGATAAGAAAGCCGCGCTGGTACACGGACACCTTGGCGTTGCTGTTGGCCGTGCCCCGCACGATGGGCGCGTAATAGCGCATCGTCTCGGGCAGCATGCGGTCGTCGCTGCCCAGCTGCATGCCCCGGAACGATACGGCGTCGAACAGTTCGCCGCTGGTTGAGCTTTCACCCACCAGCAACTGCGATTTCCAGGTCGGGATATCGGTCTGCAAATAATAGGAACTGGCTTGATAGCGCGCGCCGCTGGTCTGCGACCAGGACGCCGACCCCGTGTGGCGCAGGCGCACCGCGCCCAGGTTCAGCCCGGCGTTGATACCGGCGTAGCCACGCGTCATGCGGCGGCCATTGCTTTCGGTGGTGAATACGTTGGTGTTGTAGTTCAGCCGTGCGGCCGTGATGCCACTGTCCCACTGCGACGGGTCCACGTAGCGGTTTGACGCCGCCAGCCGTTGGAGATACTCGGGGTACGTCACGTACAGGGCCAGCTGCGCCATATCGACCCGGATCTTTGCGCCGGGCACATACTGGCCCAAGTCGTCGCAGGCAAGCACCTCGGGCAGCGGCTCAACGCCGTCCGCGCGCGACACCTTGCCCAGATCCAACCCGCCCCTTTCCAGCATCAGCGCGTCATAGCAGGGCACCGCGCTGTCGTGGCCCGGCACATTGCGAAACTCGACGTCGTCGACACCGCGCCATTGGCCATTGAAATACAAGTCCAGGCGGTGCATGCCGGGTTCCGCGAAGTTCACGCGCTGGAAGCGACGCGTGTCTATCGTGGCGCCGCCCACTTCCTGCATCAGCATGTGGGGGTCGAAGATCGCAATTTCGTCTTGCCCCGATGCGCAGCCGCCCCACACGCAGGCGGCGGCCAGCAGGCAGCAGCGCGCCCGCCTTGCAGGCCGGATACGTCGTCGTCCCCTTAAGGGAGCAAAAGCGGAATGGCGCACGGATGCCCGCGCAATTCGAACGTTGATCAAACCAGGAAGACTCCACCGACAGGGCCAGGAAGAAACTCAGTCAAGCAATTGCTTGTTGAGTGCACGCCGCCCGCCGAAGTCGTTGATAGCTTCGTACTGGACGGTGGATAGACCTTTTTGCAAGCCCGTAGCACCCTGGGCAAGCGGAAAGTTGGTTGTTGCGAATGGCGCGACCATGCCGTTATCCACGGCAATCGTCTTGCCACCCGACACCAGCCCGACACGCGCAAACGACACATGAAACGGCGTGGGGTTGGTGACTTCAAGCTGGCGTTTTCCACCCGCGCCGCCGACTAGTTTCCAGGTCAGCTTGTCGGGCGCCATCGCGGCCTCGTCGGGCAGCGTGGCGGGCCGGAAGAAAATCTTGATGCGCGTGTGAAAGGAAAATTGCAGCACATTGACGGCGGCTGGATCACGCGGTGGCGTTTCCACGACGTTCAGATAAAACAGGGATTCGCGGTCGGACGGCAACGGCTCTTTGGTGTAGCTGATGCGGATGTTCGCAGCGCTGTTGGGCTCAATTCGCATGATCGGCGGCGTCAACACGAACGGCAGGCGCAATTCGGCGGGCAGCACGCCTTCCTTGCCGTCGTCGACCCAGTTTTGCGCCAGCACGGGGCTTGCCCCGTTGTTGCGGACAATCATGATGGCATCGCGCGCGTCGGACTTGATGACCAGGCGAGTGCCTTGCAAAACCAATGCGGCCTGGGCGGGAACCGCCCAGGCGCACAGGACCAAAGCGAGCGATAGCCCGCGCGTGAACGCATGGCGGGCAAGCGCCCCGATGATCGTTTTCATTGCTGTCGCCGAGCTTAGTTGTAGCGCAGCGTGTAGGTGACGAACGAATCGCCGTCGCCCATGCCGACCGCGGTGGCGGCGGGATCCTGTGCCACATATTTGGCCGAGTAATACAGGATGGCCTGATTGTTCTTGACCTCGGCGACTTGCGGGTTGGGATCGGTGATGCCCAGCCGGATCGGCGCGATATTGACCGGGGCGTCGCTGCGATTGTTGCGGATCTGAATCTGCACGCCGGCGGCCGGGGTTGCGCCCACCAGCTTCAGGTTGCCCGTGACCTTGTCGACGTTCGGGTGGTTGGCATGGAATTGCAGCCGCACCTTGGTGTCGTTGGTGCAGTCGGCAGAGCCGTGCACCTTGATCTGGAAGTCGCGTTCGGGCGCGGACCCGTTCACAACGTCCTTCGGGTTGACCGTGCCGAACGAAGGCACCTCGGTAACGCCATTGGCGCCACCCGCGCTGCCTTCGACGTCGCACGTCACGTCGCTGATCGTGCCAAAGAAATTGACGGTACCGCCGGCGGCAAAGCTGGCGCCCGGAGCAAACGCGGCGAGCAGCAAGCCGGAGGCGGCAAGGGATGTCACGATACTGCGCTTCATGCGTATTCCTTTTGTGAAGATGAATTTGGCGGCTGAAAAGGCGGCGCGACGATCCATTCGAATGGGGGATACGCCACGCACGCAATATGCCGCCGAAGCCTTGATGACTGCCAGGACACGGCACACCGCACCCTGACCACGGGGCTCGCCAACCCCGGCAAGACGATGCCGCGGGGATGGGTTGGTGCGAGTCCTTGAACGATACGATTTAGATGCGCGGATTTAACTAGGAAGATGCTTAATTGGCGCTCTGATAAATCAGAAAAATGCCCTTTGCCGGGAAAGCGAACGCGGTTTGTATTGCTGCATTGCAAAACTCGTTCCACCCCCTTGCAGAAGATGCCCCGCGCTTTAATTGACGCACCGCCACAACCGCAACCACGACTTGTTCCGGCGCGACATTTTCAGGTCGCAATCAGACTGATCCCCAGTGCCATGCCGCGCGCGTTCTCTCGCGCATTGCGCCGACCCCGTACCTCGCTACACTGGCCAAGCGCAGACTGCCCCGCGCCGCTTTGATTCGACCCCGTCCGCATCGCCGGCCGGGGCCATGCAATGCAAACCCGGAGGTAATGTGAACACCGACATGGTCAATCTCTCGATCACCGAGGTCTATGAGTTATCGCTTGACGTGTTGAGTCGAAATGGCTTTTCAACCGCGCACGCCAAGGCCATCGCGCAAACGATCACCGCGGGTCAGCGCGATGACTGCCAGTCTCATGGCATGTACCGCCTGATCGGTTGCGTGCGCACCTTGCAGTCCGGCCTGGTCGACCCCGAAGCGTTGCCTAACGTCACGCACCCCACGGCCGCCGTCGTGCAGGTGGACGCGCAGCGCGCGTATTCCCTGTTGGCGTTTCAGGAAGGCTTGCCGCATCTGGTGGACAAGGCCAGGCGCAACGGCGTGGCCGTGCTGGCCATCAACAATTGCTTCCACTTTTCCGCGCTGTGGCCCGAAGTCGAAGCCATTGCGCAGCATGGCCTTGCGGGCCGGGCGATGACGCCCAGCCATAGCTGGGTGGCCCCGGCGGGCGGCACGCGTCCGGTGTTCGGCACCAATCCCCTGGCCTTCGCCTGGCCACGCCCCGGCCCCTACCCCTACGTGTTCGACTTTGCCACCAGTATGGTCGCGCGCGGTGAAATCGAATTGCACCGCCGCACCGGACGCGCCATTCCCGAAGGCTGGGCAATCGATGCAGAAGGCCGGCCCACCACCGACCCGGCCGCCGGGCTGGCGGGCGCGATGCTGCCGTTCGGTTCCTACAAGGGCTCCGCGCTATCCACGATGATCGAACTGCTGGCCGGCCCGCTGATCGGGGACTGGACCAGCATGCAATCGCAAGCGCACGATGCCGGCAAAGGCGGCACGCCCCTGCACGGGGAACTGGTGATCGCGCTGGACCCGAACATCCTGGGCCGTGGCCTGGCGCCGGCCAACGCCGACGCCGCCGAGGCCATGCTGGACGCCATCAGCGGCCAGGGCGCCCGCCTGCCTTCCGAACGCCGCTTCAAGGCGCGCGCCAAGAGCGAACAGGAAGGCGTGTGGATCGGCCGCGCGCTATACGACGAAATCAGGACCCTTGGCGACCGCTAGCCGCGATGCTTGCGTGGCGCGCTTCCCCCAGCGGCGCGGGTGGGG
>NZ_JBLVOL010000137.1:212382-254686 GCF_053543755.1 Achromobacter semiaridum
GGAACGGTCGCGCACACGCAGCCACAGCAGCACGCCGCAGGCCCAGGTGATCAACTGCGAGCCAACCAGAAGATAAAACCCGGCCGAGTACGCAGCCGCCCCGGGCGCGCTATCGGCGGATGACATGGCAATGGCGGCGCCCATGGCGGCCGGCATCATCCCGCCGACCATGCTGCCCACCCCATTGACCACGCCGAACGCACTGCCTATGTGCTCGGGTCGCGCGTAAAACTGCATTGTGCTGGGGATCGCGGGGCTTTGCAGCCCCCAGCAGAATCCGGCCAAGCTCAAGCAGTAAATCGCGTGGTAGCGATCGTCGACAAGCAGCGCAAGCGACACCGCTGCCACGACGCCCAGGCTGCCGCCCACGAAGATCAGCGGCACTTGCTCGCGTTTGATCCGGTCGATAAGCCATCCTCCGGCCAGCACCGCCAGGATGGTTGACCATTGCGGCATCGAAGCAAGCCAACCCGTGTCACGCAAATCAAAACCACGCGCCTCCTTCAAGTATCCAGGCAGCCAGTTACCCACCCCCCACATATAAGCCAGAAAGCTTGAAGTCAAGACAGTGATGAGGATGACGTGCCGGGTCTGCAAGGCGCCCCGGAACATGCCGGGCAGGTGCCGGACCAACGTATCCCGTAGCGACACCGTGGCGCCGCGCTGCGGCTCGCTACCCGGCGGCATATGCACAAACAGCAGCGCCACGGGAATGCCCACCAGCAAGTTGACCAGCCCAAGCACATAGAACGACGCCTGCCAATCGAGTTGAAGCACCAGCATCGCCACAAAGGGATAGCCCAGCGCAAAGCCCATGCCGGTACCGCTATTGATCAGCGAGTTCGGCTTGCCGTTTTCGTGCCCGTCAAAGGTCGCCTTGACGTAGCACGAGGCCAGAGCAAACAGGGGGCCTTCCGATAAGCCCAACAGCAGCCGCGAGAGCAGCAGCAGGGAATAGCTGTGATACAAGGGCGACGTGACGGTGATCACGCCCCACAGGCACAAGCCATAGACCAGGCTGCGCCGCACGCCCAAGACCGCGACGCACATCGGTGTCAAAACGATCGAGGACAAGCCATAGCCCACCATGAACACCGTGGCGAGCAGGCCCTGCGCCCCCTTATCCACGGATGTCAGGCCGATCTGTTTCAGGAAGTCGGGCTGCGTGATCAGAATCGACAGGTTAATCCGGTCGACGTACGAGATAGTCACAATCAAGAAAATCGCGACCACGCCCAACCATCTGTTTGATAGACGTTGCATAGTGACCTCGGTAGTTCAGGCTTCGATGAAAGGCGCGGGTTGCGCCGCGCCTAAGTGCCGCGTTAGAAGGAGTGGTGGATACCGCTGGTCAGCACCGTCTGGTTGCGCGTTGACGACACGCCCACGCCATTGATCGCCGCGTGCGCCAACCCATTACCCGCGCGCTGATACACCACCAGGGCGAACCATTCCGTGCGCTTGGAGAACTGGTGTACATGGCTGGCGCTGAACAAATCCCATTGGCCGCCCGCAAAAGCGCTGCGCGAATAGCCCAGGTTCAGGACATTGCGGGGCCGGTAGGTCCACGCTGCGCCCAAATCGGCGTTGCGCATCGATTCGTCGCGCCCGCGATACTTCAGTTGCACGCCGGTAAGCGTTGCATTAAGCCGCAGTGGCAGGCCGTCAAGCCGATAAGCCCCGCCCGCCCCCCAGATGCGCTGGCGCGGTAACGTGATGGGCACGCCCGAGACCAGGGCTTGACCGAACAAACGGGTGACGCCGGTGCTGCGCGCCAGGTCCATCCTGGCGCGGTCCTTGATCAAGGTGAAGGCCAGCGCGCCGGAAAAGCCGTGCTGTTGATAGCGCGCGTAGGTGCTTAGCGTGGTCGTGCTGCGCGGCCCGTCGCGCGCCGGCATCGACGCGAATCCATACTGCGCGCCCACTTGCCAACGTTGCGATGCCGGGGTCTGCAACTTGATGGAATTGTTCGCCTGGAATGTATTGGCCAGGTTGTCCAGGTTGCCCGGATGAAATAGAAAAAAATTGGTCAGCTGAAAACCGCTGCTGTACTTCCCAATGACATCGAACATGAAGTCCGGCTGGTGTCCCAACTGGACGCTGCCCCAACCGTTGCTCATGCCGACCCAGGCATTGCGGTTGAACAACACGCCCGGCACGATGGACGCCCCCGTGCGCGTGGCGAAGCCGCCTTCCAACAGAAAGTTGGCCCGCAGCCCCCCGCCCACGTCCTCGGACCCACGCAATCCAAAGCGATCCGGCTGCATGGTCCCGACGTCAGTACGCATGGAACTGCCCCCGGCGATATCGCTGATATAGCTGGCGCCTTGGCTCAGGCTTCCGTACAGATCGAGGCTGCTTGTGGCTCCTGACCCCGCCACGGCGCCAAACACGCCCGTGCAGGTGGCCATGCCGGTCGACAAGCCCTTTCTGACGCGCGTTGCAATGCGCCACGACAATCGGCGCGGATGATTTACGGTCATGCCTTTCCCCTTATTCCCGTCTAGCGGGCTTTTATGAACTGCTACAAATCCAGGACCAGGTTTGCACCCAGACTCCCGGACACACAAACCATCATGCAGTTGTTGGCGGCTTTTTCGCTGTCGCTCAACACCGAATCACGATGCTCGGGCGTGCCTTGCAGCACGCGCGTTTCACAGCTTCCGCAGACGCCCTCGCGGCAACTGTGCGGGATGTCGATGCCGGCATCGAGCAGGCAGTCGAGCAGCCTTGCGCCAGAGGAAACCGCAACGGTTATTCCGGCCCGGGCCAACGTGACTTCGTAAGCTTTGCCCCGCACCGGGCCCGCGTCCTTGGCGCTGAAGCGTTCCACATGGCAATGGGCAAGATTCAACCCGGCGGCGGCGGCTTCAAAAGCGTCGATCATCGGCTTGGGACCGCAGCAATAGAAGTGCGCCGATGCGGGCATCGCGGCCAGAAAGCGACTCAGGTCGGGCGGGCCGCCGTGCTCGTCGTCGAAGTGCAGCTGCGATCCGTCCGCGGCAGGCACGCGCGACAGGAAGGCGGCCTCGGGGCGCGATCGCGCCGCATACAACAGATTCACGTGCCTGCCCTGCCGCATCAGATCTTCATACATGCACAAGATGGGGGTGATGCCGATGCCCCCTGCGATCAACACCGAATGTTCCGCCGACGCTTCAAGCTGGAAGTGATTGCGGGGCGGATCGATCAACATTTGCTGACCCGGGCGCAATTTTTCATGGATGTAGGCCGAGCCGCCCCGGCTGTTGCGCTCGTGCAGCACGCCGACCACATAGCGATCGCGTTGGCCGGGCTCGCTACAGATCGAATAGCTGCGCTTCAAGCCATCTTGCAGGTGCAGATCAATATGCGCGCCGGGCGTGAAGGCGGGCAACTCCGAGCCGTCCGGCAACATCAGTTCCACGCTGACGACGTTGCGCGCTTCAAACCGCATGCCCTGCACACGGACCGGGATGGGAACAGGAACTGACATCAGAATTTTTCCAGATGAATGGTGAATTCCACGCTAGGGCTTGACGGCGGATTGATCGGTGGGGAACAGCCCAGGGCGCGCCGCGTCGAGGCTTTTCTGGCGGCGGGTATTGCCGTCGATTCCGCCGTCTATCGCCCATTCCGCGAATACCGTGGGGCCGGGTTCGAATTCGCGAGGCTGCCAGCGCTCGTCCAGCTGGTCTTCGTCGGCGTAGTATTCGATGAGGCCGCCCGCCGGATTCTTGAAGTACCAGAAGTATGCGGACGACACGGGATGCCGCCCGGGACCCAGCTGGGTTTCCCATCCGCAGCGCGCCATATGCAGCCCACCGCCGAACACTTCGTGGATATCTCGCACGGTAAAGGCCACATGGTTCAGGCCCGCGCGGGCTTGCGGCAGCTGCAACAAAAACAGATCGTGATGGCCGCCGCTTGCGTCGCACCGCAGGAACACGCCGCGCCCGGGGTAGCAGTCGGACATGACAAACCCGCAGAACTCCGTGTAGAAGCGCGCGGTGGCCTCCACGTCCTTGACGAAGAAGACGACGTGGCCGATTTCGATCGGGGTCGCGCGTTCGTAGATGGGCGACGCCTGATTCACCCGGGGCTTGGCCGCCCACGTGTTCATGGCGCCGCACTCCAGCACCACCGGCTGTCGCCGCGTGCGCTCGAAGCGGATCGTCAGGCCGTTGGGGTCCAGGCAGGAAACTCCGTCGCACCCCGTGCAATAACCCGGCTTGTCGCGCAAGCGGTCGGCCATGGTGATGAGCATGGCGTCCGACGATACGCCCCATACCACTTCGCGTAGCGTCGGCCCCGGCTCGATGGCGGGCGGCAGGTTTTCCGATGGCGCGTAGACCGCAACCTGGCACCCGTTCAAGGTGTGGAAGATCAAGCGGGACGGCGACGCCTCATGCAGCGTCAGCCCCCAGTCCAGGAAGAATGCGCGGCAAGCGTCAAGATCATCGGCGCTGTAAGTGATCTGGTCGATTCCGACGATACGGTGGTTCATTGTTTTCCTCGTTCAGATAAACCGCGGTCAGCAATTAGCCCAGGGCAACGGCTGCGCATTCATTCCCCAGTAAATGCTTTTTTGCTCCATGTACTGTTGGATACCCAGCCGGCCCTTCTCGCGGCCCAGGCCGCTGTCGCGCCACCCTCCGAAGGGCGTCGAAATCGAGAACTGCTTGTAGGTGTTGATCCAGACCGTACCGGCCTGGATCTGCCGCCCGATCCGCCATGCCTTCTTGTAGTCGCGCGTCCAGATGCCCGCGGCCAGCGCGTACACGCTGTCGTTAGCCAACGCGATCAGCCCGTCCTCGTCATCAAAAGGCATCGCAACCAACACGGGGCCAAAAATCTCTTCCTGGCAGGTGCGGTCGGTGTTGCTGAGGTTTTCAATGATGGTCGGCGCATAGAAATACCCCTGGTCGCAGCCCTTGCCCTCCGGCCGCTTGCCGCCCGTCCGTATGGTGCCGCCTTCGCTGAGGCCCAGTGCCACATAGCGTTCCACCGTCGCGCGGTGCTCCTCGCTGATCAGTGGTCCCATCTGCGTGGCCGGATCCGCCGGGTCTCCCACGCGAAGCCGGCGCGCGGCGTCGCTTAGCCGGTCCATGAATTGCGCATAGAGCGGCCGCGCCACGAACAGTCGTGAGCCGGCAACGCATGACTCTCCTGACGAACTGAAAATGCCGTACAACACGCCGTTGACGGCGTGATCGATATCAGCATCGGCCAGCACCATGGTGGGCGACTTGCCACCTAGTTCCATGGACACCGGCATCATCTTGTCGGCCGCGATACGCGCGATCTGCTTGCCCGTGCGCGTGCCGCCCGTAAAGGCCACCCGCTTGACCAGCGGGTGGCGAACCAGTGCATCGCCCAGCACCGAGCCCTTGCCCGGTAGCACGCTTACCATGCCGGCCGGCACACCCGCCCGTTCGCAGATGGCGGCCAGCTCCAACGCCATCAGCGGCGTGATTTCGGCGGGCTTGATAATGACGGCATTGCCCGCTGCCAGCGCGGGTGCCAACTTCTGCGCTTCGCTGGCAATGGGCGAGTTCCAGGGTGTGATCGCGGCGACGACGCCCATGGGCTCGTGCACGCTCATCGTCAGGCAGTCCCCGCGCGCGGGGGTCAAGCTGTCTTCCAGGGACTCGCACGCGGCCGCGTAGAACTGAAATGTTGCCGCCGCGCTGGCGACCAGCGCCCGGGTCTCGGTAATGGGCTTGCCGTTATCCAGACGCTGCTTCTGCGCCAGTTCCTCGGCGCGCTCGCGGATCATCTGCGCCACGCGATAGAGCACCCAGGCCCGCTCGTGCGGCTTTTTTTGCGCCCATTCGCCACGGCGAAACGCATCGTCCGCCAAGGCAACCGCTTCGTGCACGTCGTCCACGCTGGCCGCACGCAAGTGGGCAATGGGTTGGCCGGTGGCGGGATACACGCTGGCATACGCCTCGCCCCGCCCCGGTCGCCAGACACCGCCCACGCAAATGTCCAAGAGTTTCTTTTCGTTCATGGCAAGACTCCAAGGCATGGCGTCGGGGGTCAGAGGGCATCAGCCGTCTTGACGGGCGGGCCGGCGAAGTCGGTTTTGAATTTTCCAAGGGCAAGCATGTCCACTTCGATCAGGCACGGCCCGGTCACCCCGGCGCAGAATTTCAGGGCGGCTTCCATGTCGTCCACCCGCGACACACGCACGTGCGGCAACGTCAGCGATGCGGCCAGGGCGGCGTAGTCGGGGGTATGCAAATCCACGTAGTGACGGCGTGCCCCGTATTGGCGGTCTTGGATGTTTTTGATGACGCCGTAACCCCGGTCGTTCATCAACACGAACACCACGTCGGCCCGTTCTTGCACGGCGGTGGCCAGTTCACCCAGGTTCAGGATGAACCCCCCATCGCCGGACAAGCAGTAGGTCTTTTTGGCCGACCCGGTCACCGCCGCGCCGACCGCCGCGCCGATGCCCATGGCCAGGCCCTGCCCAATACCCCCGCCCAGTGCGTGCACGCCGGCCAGCGGGTCCAGCACTTTCAGGTAGCGGTTGCCCCAGGTGCTGTTTGACACCGTGACATCGCGCACCCAGTTAAATCGCTTGCCCATGTGGTGTTCAAGCGCGTCGACCAAATCCCCGTAGGCGCCCAGCCCGTCGCGCAGGGTCGCGCGGGCTTGCTCGCGTGCGCTGCGCAGATCCGCCAGGAAACCCTCATCGATCCGCATGCTGCCTTGCAAGCGGTTGGCCAGGCCATCCAGCGCCAGGGCGGCGTCGCCCTGTACAAAGTGGGTATTGGCGTAGCAGCGCCCGTCGGCGGCGGGATCGACGTCGATGCGGGTCAGATTGCAGGGCAGCGTCAGCCGGTATTGCAGCGTTTCATTGCCCCGCAAGCGTGACCCCACCACCAGCATGGCATCGCAGGTCTGGTAGAAGGCCTCGACAGGCGCTTGCAGGTTGAAGGCTCCCAGCGAGCCAGGGTCATCCTCGGGCAGCACGCCGCGCCCTTGTGTACTGGTGACAACGCCAAACCCCAGCTCGCGCAGGCGTTTGACCGCGCCCGCCGCGCCGCGCGCCCCGCCTCCCAGCCACAGCATCGGGCGGCGCGCCTGCACCAGCAGGTCTGCCAGACGGTCCAACGCGTCGGCGCACGGGGCCATCGGTGCAACGGGCAAGGGTGCCAATTCTGGTGTTGCGGGGACCAACGCGGCCTGGATGTCGATGGGAATCTCGACGCTTACCGGCCCGCGCGGCGCCGTCATCGCCACCTGGACGGCCTGGCGAATCACACGCATGGCCGTGTCGGCGCTGCGTACGCGGAATGCCGCTTTGGACACCGACTTCAACATGGACAACTGGTCCTGGGCTTCATGGATATAAGACATGCCGCGATCCACGAAGGCGCTTTCGATTTGCCCGGTCAGATGCAGCAGCGGTGTCCCGGCGGTGGTGGCTTCAACCAGCGCGCCCGCCGCGTTGCCGGCAGCGGTTCCGGTACTGGTGATGCAGACGCCCAGCCCCCCCGTGGTGCGCGCATAGGCGTCCGCCATGTTGGTGGCGCCCGCTTCGCCGCGCGCCGGCACGAAGCGGATGTTGTGACGTTCGCCTATTGCATCCAGGATGGGCATGTTGTGGATGGAAATCACGCCAAATGCGGCCTTGATGCCGCACTGCTCCAAAAAGGCGGCAATGGCATGGCCGACGGTGATGCGCTGTGGTTCATGCATGACGGGCTAATCCTCCGGATACATCAATGTGGCCGCCCGTGGTGTATGCCGCCAGGGGCGAGGCCAGGAAACAGATCGCATTGGCGGCTTCGCTGGGCGTGCCCAGGCGCGCAAGCGGAATTGCCTTATCGGTAGCCAGCTGCCCGGCCCATTCGTCCCAGCCCAGCGATTTGTCTTCGCGGGCCTCGAAGCGGCGGCGCCACTGGCCCGACTCAACCAGCCCCAACAAGATGGCGTTGACGCGGATGCCAAAGGGCGCGAACTCGGCGGCCATCGACCGGACCAGGTTGTGGACCCCGGCGCGCGCGGCCGACGTGGCGACCATGTGCGGCTCCGGCTGCACGGCCAGCAACGAGTTCACGCACACGATGGCGGGGGCCGAAGCCGCCTTCAGTTGCGGCAGAAACGCCTTGGTCGGCTGTATGACCGAGAAGAACTTCAGATTCAGTTCGTCTTGCCAGGCGGCATCGTCAGTGGAGGCGAAGGTGGATATCCGCCCCTGCCCGGCGTTATTGACCAGCACGCTGGCCGGGCCCAACCGCGCCAGCACTTGTTCCGCGAAGGTGGCCATTTGCGAAGCATCCAGCACGTCGCACTGCGCGGCGAACAAGCGCGCACCGGGCCGTTGGTCCAACAAGTAAGCGCGGGCGTTTTCCAGGCGTTGCGCATCGCGTCCGCAGAATGCAACGGCCGCGCCCGCGCTTAACAGGCGTTCGACCGTCGCCATCCCGATGCCGGACGAGCCGCCCGTCACCACCGCGACCTTGCCATCCAACTGCCACATGAAATTTCCCTTGAAGATTGATGTGATACCGCCGCCGGAACCGTGTAGGTCGGCGTTGTCGCGCTTAGTTGGAACCGCGTTGCGCCATCGTGCCCCTAGTGCATGACCATGCCGCCGTTCACGGCCAGCAATTGCCCGGTCATGAAACGCGACAGGTCCGACAGGCAGAACGCAACCGTGCCGCACAGGTCGGCGGGGATTTGTTCGCGGGCAATGGCGCGCTGGTTTCGGTAGAGCTCGTGGCGGGCGGCCGGCACGTAGTCGGTGGCTTGCACCCGCGTCAGGCCCGGCGCCACGGTGTTGACGGTGATGTTGTCCGCACCAAGTTCGCGCGCCAGCGATCGGCTCATGCTGATCAGCGCGCCTTTGCTTGCCACATACGCCAGCAACCTCGGTGCCCCCCACAACGCGGTGTCCGAGGCCACGTTCACGATGCTTCCCCGGCCACTGGTGCGCAGCGCGGGCAAGCACGCCGTGGTGATCAGCCAGGTGCCGCGCACATTCACCTCCATGACCTTGTCCCACGTCGCCACGTCCAATTCTTCGGCCGAGCGGCCGCCGGAATCGGTGATGGATGCGTTGTTCACCAATCCGTCCAGCCCGCCCATGACATGGACGGCGTCTTGGGCGCATCGCTTGCAGGAATTCGCATCGCGCAAGTCCAGCACGAAAGGCTCCGCGCGCAAGCCCGCGGCACGCAACCGGTCCGCCTGGTCGTTCAATTCCGTGCCCAGGATGTCGGCCATCGCCACCTGCGCGCCCGCTTCTGCCAGGGCTTCAGAAAATGCCAGGCCCAGCCCACGCGCCGCGCCGGTCACCAGGATGCGACGGCCGGCCAGCAAGCGCGGATCGACAAGGGGGGAATCAAGCTTGGACATGGTCGGTACGCTCGGCACTGTGCGGGGTTTGGATCTGAGCCTGGGTCTTGGACTGGGTCTTGGACTGGGTCTTGGACTGGATTTCGGCCTGGATCTCGGCTTGCGCGCGCCGCTGCAAGATGCGGCGCACGCGCGTGATGCCAACGTCATGCTGATAGAGGATCTCGTGCTTGCGTGCGTCCGGCGCCATGTTCTCCAGCACAACGCGGTCTTGCTCAAGCACATCCCAGTGCAGGCCTTCAAGACGATTGCGGTACAAAAAACGCCAGACATCGCGCTGCCATCCCTGCACCTGACGGGTCCGCCAGAAGAAGACCTGGCAGTGGTCATCGTCCACGGGTGTGGCGTAGCCCACGATGCCAAATTGCCCGCCCGGGCCGAATCGCTTTTTGTAGGGAATGGACAGGCGCAACCACATCGACTGCGTTTCGCCAAACTCGACCCAATCAAAATTCACGCCGGCCTGATTGGTCTTTTCGAAGACAAGCCCGGTGTCGGTTTCGCGGATGGCCATCTGCGCCTGCTTGTCGCCATCCGCCATCGAATGCGACGCCGCGTGCAGGTAGGCGCCGTGCATCGGGTCCATGACGTTGTCGATGGCGTAACGGTAATTACAGGCCCATTGCGCCGTGCACAGGAAGTGCGAATAGTCCTCGCGTTGCAACTCGTCCGGCAAACCCAGTTCCGGCGCCGGCCCGTCGCCAAACCACAGGAACACCGCGCCCGCCACGACCTTTACCGGGTACGACTTCACACAGTGCCGGCCTTCAAGCGGGGTTTGGGAAACGGCCGGCACACATTTGACCTGCCCATCTTTGCCCACTTCGACGCCGTGATACCAACAGGCCACGCGGTCGCCCAGATTCCAGCCCAATGACAGGCGCGCGCCGCGGTGCGGGCAACGGTCTTCCAGCGCATGGACTTCGCCCTGCTGATCACGCCACAACGCAATGTTCTGGCCCAGGCGCGTGATGCCGACCGGCGCGCCGCTCACCGCCCAATCCGCGATGACGGGGTACCAATAATTGCGCAGGCCCTGATTCAAGCGGTTCTCTATCAGTTCGACTGTCATGGCATTAACTCGTGAAGTGAAAAGGGTTTGCAGCCGAGCGCTGCCCAACCGCGCGGGCGAAGCGTCACGCGCCAAGCCCGCGCATGGCCTGAAGAAACGCGTCTTCAGTCCAGGGCCGGCCGTCCGGCGTATGCAAGCCTTGTGCATTCAAACTGGCAACAACATCCGTCGGCGTCTCGGCGCCCGCGTCGAATGCGGTTTCCAGCGCGTCGCCCAACGCGTTTTCAAAATCGGTCGGCGCTTGGCTACGCGATTGCCAAATCAGATTTCGCGCGGCTCCCGGCCTTTCGATATCGCCTTTGCCGGCGGTGTGTTCGGCGCTGGGCAACGGACGGTGGACGAGGCCGGGGTTGAAGTCGGTCATGGACGACGATGCGGGCACTGGCATGGCCTTTCTCCTTAAGCGACGGCGGCTGCGTCGTTTTATATACGAAACATTGTTTTGCCTGCGATTCAATTATGGTGATCGCCTGGTGGGGATGCATCCGGGATATCCCTAGCGCCCCAACTTTTCGAACTAGTCCTATCTGCCGCCCTTTTTCGAAGCGAGCTGCGGTACTCTGACGTCGCAATTTTTCAACCCCCTGCCCGGAGCCCATACGTGACCGACCCCGAAAACAGCGAGACGCCGTCCGACCGCTATGCCGTACCCGCGTTGGAGCGCGGTCTGCTGCTGCTTGCCGAATTCAACAGAGACGACAGGACGTTGACGGCTCCGGAATTGGCTCGTCGGTTGTCGATCCCGCGCTCGACTGTCTTCAGACTGTTGACCACCCTTGAACGGATGGGCTTCGTGCGCAAGGTGGAGTCCGGGACGGCCTATCGGCTGGACATGGCCGTGTTGCGCCTGGGTTTTGAGTATCTGGCGTCGTTGGAATTGAACGAATTGGGCAGCCCGCTGCTGGAACGGTTGCGCGACGAGACCAAGCTGTCGTCAAACCTGGTGGTCCGCGACGGGCAGTCGGTAGTGGTGGTCGCGAAGTCGTCGGCCCCAACGCCTTTTGTCAGCATGCTTCACGTGGGAACGCGCCTGCCCGCGCATTCCACGTCATTGGGACGGGCGTTGTTATGCGAGTTGACGCTAGACGAATTGCAAGCGCTCTACCCCAACGCAACCCTGGACGCCTACACGGCGCGCACGCCGTCCACGGTGACGGCGTTGCACGACATGCTGCGGCAGGACGCCGCGCGCGGCTACGTAAAGGATGTCGGTTTTTTTGAGGCCACTATCGCCAGCGTAGTCGCGCCCGTCCGCGACGGCAGCGGTCGGATCGTTGCCGCCATTGGCGTCACCATTCCCACCACGCACATCGAAAGCCGCGCCCTGAACGAAGAGGCCGTGGTTGCCACCGTGCGCCAAAGCGCGGCGGAATTGTCCGCGTTGTTGGGTCATGCGGCACGCTGATGACAGCGCCGGCTGCTGATCGGGATTGCCGTCAGCGCAATACCGCCGTGCGGCTTTCCGATCTCGATGTGGGGCCTGCCGCTGTGCAGCCCCAAAGCTCCATCAGCGCAGCTCCGGCAACCCCGGCAGCAGCTTGTCCAACGTGATCGGGTAGTCGCGCACGCGGACACCGGTGGCGTTGTAGATTGCATTGGCAATCGCCGCGCCCACGCCGCACAGGCCCAACTCGCCCACGCCCTTGGCTTTCATGGGCGAGGAAATCGGGTCGGTCTCATCCAGAAAGATGACCTCCTGGCTTGGGATGTCGGCGTGCACCGGCACCTCGTAGCCGGCCAGGTCGTGGTTCACGAAGAAGCCGACGCGGTCGTCCACCGCCAGCTCTTCCATCAAGGCCGCGCCCACGCCCATCGTCATGGCGCCGATCACCTGGCTGCGCGCGGTCTTGGGGTTCAGGATGCGCCCGGCCGCGCATACGGCCAGCATGCGCCGGATGCGCGTCTCGCCGGTGGCCGCGTCCACCGCCACTTCGACAAAATGGGCGCCGAAGGTGGACTGCTGGAATTTCTTGTCCAGGTCCCCGAATTCCATCGTGTCTTCCGCCACCAGGTCGCCGCCCGCCGCCGCGTCGCGCAGCGTCGCCGTCCGGCCGGTTGCATCGGTGACCGAGCCGTCCGCAAAGACCGCCCCGTCCGTGGCAAAGCCCAGGCGTTGCAGGATCTGGGTGCGCAGCTTGTCGCACGCCGCGTACACGCCGGACGTTGAGCTATTGGCGCCCCACTGGCCGCCCGAGCCGGCCGACACCGGGAAGTTGGAATCGCCCAGCCGCACAATCACCTTGGCCAGCGGCACGCCCAGCATTTCCGCGGCCGTCTGCGCAATGATCGTATAGCTGCCGGTGCCGATATCGGTCATGTCCGTTTCAACAATGACCTGACCCGCCGCATCCAGACGCACGCGCGCCGCCGATGTGGTCACCAGGTTGTTGCGAAAGGCCGACGCCACGCCCATGCCCACCAGCCAGCGCCCGTCCCGGCGGGCGCCGGGTTTGGCGCTGCGATTGGCCCATCCAAAATGGTCCGCGCCCAGGCGCAGGCATTCAATGAAACGGCGTTGTGAGAACGGGCGGTCCGGCTTGGCCGGGTCCACCTGCGTGTCGTTGCGCACGCGGAATTCCACCGGGTCCAGCCCGGCCGCTTCGGCCATTTCGTCCACGGCGATTTCCAGCACCATCATGCCGGGCGCCTCGCCGGGCGCGCGCATGGCGTTGCCTTCGGGCAGGTCCAGCTGCATCAGGTTCAGCGCGGTCAGCCGGTTGGCGCCGGCGTACAGCAACCGCGTTTGTTGCACGGCCAACTCGGGCTGGCCGCCCGGCAAATCGCCCGACCAGCTTTCGTGGCCGATGGCAGTGATCTTGCCGTCTGGCGTCGTGCCGATGCGCACGCGCTGAATCGTTGCGGGCCGATGCGTGGTGTTATTCGCCATCAACGGGCGTTGCAGCGCCACCTTTACCGGCCGGCCCGCCGCCCGCGCGCCCAGCGCCGCCATCAAGGCATCCGCGCGCACAAACAGCTTGCCGCCAAAGCCGCCCCCCACATAGGGCGAGATCAGGCGCACTTTTTCGCGCGGCACGCCCAAGGTGCGCGCAAGGTCACCACGGCCCCAATCCACCATCTGATTCGACGTCCACACCGTCAGCGCATCGCCTTCCCACTTGGCCACGGACGCATGCGGTTCCATCATGGCGTGCGATTGGTCGGGCGTGGTGTAGGTGTGGTCGATCTTCACCGGCGCCTGGGCGTAGGCGCTTTCGAATTCACCCACGCGGTCCTCTTGCGGATCGCCCTTGCCGGCCTTGTCCGTGGACGCTTTCTCGGCGGCCAGATCAAACGCGCCTTGCGTGCGTTCGTACTGCACGCGGATGAGCCGGCTGGCGGCGCGCGCCTGTTCCAGGTTTTCGGCCACCACCAAGGCGATGGCCTGGTGATAGTGTTCGATGGCAGGGCCGCCCAGCAGCGTGGCGGTATTCATCTTGCCCTTGCCCAGCTTGCCGGCGTTTTGCGCGGTCACCACCGCCAGCACGCCCGGCGCGCGGCGCGCGGCTTCGATGTCCATCGACGTGATGCGGCCTTTTGCAATGGCCGCGCCCAGCACATAGCCCACGGCGGCGTCCGGCGCCACGTCATGCCGCTCGTAGGCATAGGGCGCCCGGCCGGTGGTTTTCAAGGGGCCGTCGATGCGATCGACGCCATGGCCCACGACCTTCATTTGATCGATGGGATTTTGGGTAGCGGGAGTATCGAATTTCATCGCGTCAGGCCCTCGCTTGCGCCAGCACTGCACTCAGGGTTCGCGCCGCCAGCGTCAGCTTGAACGCGTTGTCGGCGGTGGGTCGGGCATCGGCCAACAGGCGGTCGGCCACCGCTTGCGCGCCTTGCGGCAATGCGGCGTCGGCGGCGTCCAGACGCCACGGTTGCGGCGCCACGCCGCCCAACGCCACCCGGCCGCTGCCGTCCGCCTGGACCACGGCGGCCACGGACACCAGCGCAAACGCGTAGGACGCGCGGTCGCGTACCTTGCGGTACACGTGCGTGCCGCCGGCCGGCTTGGGCAGGGCTACCGCCGTAATCAGCTCGCCGGGTTCCAGCGTGCTTTCAATATGCGGCGTATCTCCGGGCAGGCGGTAGAAGTCGGCAATAGGAATCACGCGCGTGGCGCCGTCCGGCCGCACCGTTTCCACCTGCGCGTCCAGCACGCGCATGGCCACCGCCATGTCGCTGGGGTGCGTGGCGATACAGGCGTCACTGGTGCCGATCACGGCCAACTGACGCGTTACGCCGCCGATGGCCGAACAGCCCGTGCCCGGCGCGCGCTTGTTGCACGGCATGTTGGTGTCGTAGAAATACGGGCAGCGCGTGCGTTGCAGCAGGTTGCCCGCCGTGGTCGCCCGGTTGCGTATCTGCCCGGACGCGCCGGCCAGAATGGCGCGCGACAGCACGGCGTAGTCCCGCCGCACGCGCTCGTCGGCGGCCAGATCGGTATTGCGCACCAGGCTGCCGATGCGCAGCCCGCCGTCGGGCGTGGGCGTGATCTGGTCCAGCTCCAGGCCGTTCACATCGATCAGGTGCGTGGGCGTTTCCACTTCCAGCTTCATCAGGTCCAGCAGATTGGTGCCGCCCGCGATGAAGCGCGCGCCGCGCGCCTGGGCGGCGCTGGCGGCGGCGTCGGCGGGGGTGCGTGCGCGTTCGTAGGTAAACGGCCTCATGCTTTGCTCCCCGCCACCTCGGTGATGGCTTCAATGATGTTGGAATAGGCGCCGCAGCGGCAGATGTTGCCGCTCATGCGTTCGCGGATTTCGTCCACGCTGAGCAGCGGGCGCTCGGTCAGGCTGTCGCTGACGTGGCTGGGCACGCCTTGCGCCAATTCTTCCAGCATGGCCACCGCCGAACAGATCTGACCGGGCGTGCAGTAGCCGCACTGATAGCCGTCATGCTTGACGAAGGCGGCCTGTAGCGGGTGCAGCGCGGTCGGCGAGCCCAGCCCTTCAATGGTGGTGATCTCGGCGCCGTCATGCATCACCGCCAGGGTTAAACAGGAATTGACGCGGCGCCCATCCAGCACGACCGTACAGGCGCCGCACTGGCCGTGGTCACACCCCTTCTTGGTGCCGGTCAGATGCAAGTGTTCGCGCAGCGCGTCCAGCAAGCTGGTGCGCATGTCCAACGACACTTCGCGTGGCGACCCATTGACCCGCAGCGTTACTGTGGCGGACATGGGCTGCACGCCGGTCTGCGTGGCCTGCTGCGCCAACGACACCGACGATGAGGCGGCCATGGCGGTTGCGGAAACGGCGCCCGCTTTCAGCAGATTGCGCCGGGTGATCTTGATTGCGGATGAGTTTTCCAAGTCTGCCCCTTTGTTTAGTCGGCGACGCGGACGGCGACGCGCTGCGGGTCGGGTTGCGGGTCGGGTTTCGGGTCGGGTTTCGGGTCGGGTTTCGGGTCGGGTTGCAGCAACCCGCATTCCCATTCCCGGCGGGAATGCGCGGCGGCCTGTGTCGTCTGTTGGATACGTTGCTGCGTCAGCTCTGCCAGGATCGACACCGCGATCTCTGGCGGGGTGCGGCTGCCGATGGGCAGGCCCACCGGGCCGCGCAGGCGCGCAACCTGCGCTTCTGTAAAACCAAAGTGTTCGCGCAGACGCGCGCGTCGCTGTTCGTTGGTGCGGCGCGAGCCCAACGCGCCCACAAAGAACGCCGGCGACGGCAGCGCCTCCAGCAAGGCCATGTCGTCCAGCTTGGGGTCATGCGCCAGCACGATGATCGCCGTGTGCACGTCCGGCGCAAGGGCCATCACCGTGTCGTCAGGCATCGTCGTGACAAGTCGAGTACCCGGCACGTCCCAAGACGCGGCATATTCTTCGCGCGGGTCGCACACGGTGACGTCGAAGCCCAGCGCCAGCGCCATCGGCGCCACATAGCGCGCGATGTCGCCCGCCCCGACCAGCAGCAAGCGCCATTGCGGGCCGTGTAGCGTGGTAAGCGTCTTGCCATCCCAGCCGAATCGATCGCCCGGCGCGGCAGGCGCCAGCAACGCGGTGCCATCGGCCAGGCTCAACGATCTTTTGATAAGTTCGCCATTGCGCAGGCGGTCGGCAAGGCTTTGCAGTTGCACCGCATCCGGTTTGGGTTCGATCAACAATTCCAGGATGCCGCCGCAGGGCAAGCCAAAGTTCAGGGCTTCGTCGCGGGTGGCGCCGTACGTCAGGGCGTAGGGGCCAGCGCGCCACAGGTCGCCGCGCCGCATTTTTTCGATAAGGTCGTCTTCGATACAGCCACCGGATACCGACCCGGCAATGCGGCCATCGTCGCGCACCGCCAGCCACGATCCGCGCGGCCGGGGCGAGGCGCCCCAGGTTGCGGCTACCGTGGCCAGCACAAACCGGTGGCCCTGGCGCCGCCACGCCTGGATAGCGGCCAACACTTGTAGATCAAGACTTTCCATGTTGGTGCCCTTGGAAATATCGGACTTACTCTAACAGTGGCTTACCCGGCAAGAAAAGAGGCAAAATCCGCATACACCGTTGAGTGAAATTCACGAATTACGGGGGGAATGTCGGAAGTGGCGCGGGTGTCCGAGACGCCACGCTCCACCTCCCAGCTGCCCACCGTCAATCGTGATCGCCCAGCAAGCGCCATGCCTAGGCCGCTACTATCTTCGTCAGCCCTTCCTTGTCCGCCCCTTCTTTGTCAGCGCCTTCTTTGTCCGCCCCTTCCTTGTCAGCCCCTTCTTTGTCCCCGCCTTCCACGTCCCCCTCTTCCGCGTTGCGCGCTTTGCCCTCGGCCGCGTGCATCGGCATCTTGCTGGCGGCCGGCCATGGGCGGCGCTACGCCGCAGACGCCCCCGGTCAAGACAAGTTGATGGCGCAGCTAAAAGATGGCACGCCGGTGGCGGTGGCGTCAGCCCGCGCGCTGGGCAGCGCCACGTCACGCACCATCGCGGTGCTTCGACCCGACCAAGCGGCGCTGGGCGCGCTGCTGCAAGCGGAAGGATGCGAGCTTGTCATGGTGGGCGCGATCGCGGACGGCATGGGCGACAGTCTGGCGACCGCCGCCCGCCATTTGCTTGGCCCTCCCATTGACCGGGCCAAGGGTTCTTCACCCAAAGGGCGAGACGTTGCCGCCCAGGGGCAGAGCGTTCCCGCCGCGTCGTCGTGCCTTGTCGCCTTGGCCGACATGCCGTGGTTGCGCGCCGACACCTGCCTGCAAGTGGCCGCCGCAGCGGCGCGCCATCGCATCGTGACGCCTACGTGGCAAGGCAAGCGCGGCCACCCCGTCGCCTTCGCGCGCGATCTCTGGCCCGAGCTTGCCGCGCTGTCGGGCGATGTGGGCGCGCGCAGCTTGCTACTGCGCCATCCCGTGCACGAGTTGGCGGTGGACGACCCCGGCGTGCACGCCGATGTGGACACGCCGCGGGACCTGCACGCCGGTCATTGATTCTGCCGTATCCCGGCCAGGTCTCCCGGCCAGGTATCCCGGCCAGGTAGTCCGGCCAGGTAGTTCGGCCAGGTAGTCTGGCCAGGTAGTCCGGCTACGTATTCCGGCTACGTATTCCGGCTACGTACCCGGCCCGGTATCCCGCCTACGTATCCCGCCTACGTATCCCGGCTACCGCGCTCATCCGCGCGTCCGCCCGCGCCGCGCCAGCGCGCGGTTCCTAAGGCGCGTCGGTTATGCCGGCCTCGCTGACGATCTTGCTCCAGCGCGTTTCTTCCTGTTTTACGTAATCCCCCAGCGCGGCAGGCGTGCCCACATCAGCCACCAACCCTTCCAATTCCAGCGCCGCCTTAAAATCCGCCTTGCCGGACACGTTCTTGATCGCGCCGTTCAGCTTGTCGACCACCGCTGCGGGCGTGCCTTGCGGGACGAACACGCCGTACCAGCTGTCCACGTAGTAGCCCGGCACACCCGCTTCGGCCACGGCAGGCACGCCGGGATAGGACGGCGAACGGTCTTTGGTCGTCACGGCCAGCGCGCGCAACTGCCCGGTCTTGACGTGGCCGCTGACGCTGGCCGACGTCGAAAAGATCATGTCGATCTGCCCACCCATCAGGTCGTTGATGCCGGGGCCCGCGCCCTTGTACGGCACATGCAGGACGTCGACCTTGCCCAGGCTTTTGAACAATTCTCCGGCCAGATGCGCCGACGTGCCATTGCCGTAAGAACCGAACGTCAGCTTGCCAGGATGCGCGCGCGCGTAGGCCAGGATGTCCTGCACGCTTTTGAAATTGGACTTGGGCGACACCACCAGCACGTTGGGCGACTTGCCGATCAGCGCAACGGGCGCAAACGCCTTGTCGGTGTCGTAGGGCAGCTTCTTGTGGATGGCGGGGTTGACCGCATGCGCGAACGTCGCCATCAGCAGCGTGTAGCCGTCGGGCGGACTCTTGGCCACATTCTCGGTGCCGATGATGGTGCTGCCGCCCGGCCGGTTCTCGACGATGACCGATTGACCAAGTTCGTCGGTCAGGCCCTTGGCAAGCTGGCGCGCGATGATGTCCGTGCCGCCGCCCGGCGTAAACGGCACGACGATGCGCAATGGCCGGTCGGGAAAGGCGGCGTGCGCTTGCGGCGCGGCCACGGCGCCTAGCGTCAACATTGCAGCGGCGATCGCCCTGATGGGCCGCAAGGCAAAGGCGTAGGTCTTCATCGTTGTCTCCTGATATTTTTTTGCGCCGATCTTGCGCGGCGCGTCGGCAAAAAAAGGGGGTGAGGGTATGGCGGCGCGCCTGCCTAGCCCTGCATCACCACGACACCATCAGCCGCGCAGACGCCCTGCCCTAGCGGCTTGACGAAAAGCGGGTTGATCTCGGCCTCCAGCAGTTGGCCTTGCAAGGTGCCGGCCATGCGCGCAAACGCCAACACCGCCTGCACCAAGGCGGGCACGTCGCATTTAGGGCGGCCGCGATAGCCATCCAGCAAGGGCCAGGTCTTCAAGCGCCGCAGCGCCGCCTCGACGTCATCCGCCGCCAAGGCCGCGCCGTCGTCGGGCAACAGCAGCAAGGTGGTGTCGCGCACCAGCTCGGCCACCACGCCGCCCATGCCCAGCAATATCGCCGTGCCCAGCGGGTCGTGATGCAGGCCGACGATGAGCTCGGCCGCGCCGGTGACCATCTCTTGCACCAGATAGGCGTCGGGCGGGGTACCGGTGTGCCGCTGCACGTCGGCGCGCATCTGCCGCACCCGCTGCGCAATGTCCTCGGGCGCGACATTGACGGCCACGCCGCCCACGTCGCTCTTATGGGTGATGTCGCGCGACAGCAGCTTGAGCACCACGCGCGGACCCAGTGTGTGGGCCACGCGGGTGGCTTCGGCTTCGGCGTCGGCATTGACGATGATTTCTCGCACGCCCGGTATCCCGAACTGCGCGAACAACGCTTTGGCCTCTGCTTCGTTCAGCGCCTGGTGCGGTTCCAGAAACATGGGCGAAGCCGCGCGGGACGGCGCACCATCGCGCACCGGGCGCGGCTTGCCACGCTGCACCCGCCGCATGGCGGACAACGCCGCGCCGACACTTTCGGGCGCGGGAAAAGCGGGCACGCCGTAGCGGCTCAGGACTTCAGCGGCGCGTGGTGCGTGCGGGCTGATATACGCCAGCACCGGTTTGCCGTCACGCGTCAGCGAATCGCGCAGCGCGCCCGCCATCAGCTCGGGCTGCGCCACGGCGGAAGATCCCGCGATGACGACCAGCGCATCGTACTGATCGCTTTCCAGCACGATGCGGATGGCGTTACGCAGCAAGTCAGGCTGCAAACCGGCCAGCGTCACGTCGATCGGGTTGCGATCCAGCGCGGCGTGGTCGCCCGTTTGCAGCGCGCGCAAGGCGGCGCCCGTGGCGGCGTCCGGCGCGGGTAGTTCAAAGCCCGCCATGCCCAGGCTGTCGGCCACCAGCGTGCCCGCCCCACCCGTTGACGTCAGGATCGCCACGCGATCGCCGCGCAGCTTGCGATCGCCGGCCAGCGCGGCGGGCATGTCCAGCAGCTCGGCAAACGTCTGCGCGCGAATGATCCCGGTCTCGTCGAACAGCGCATCGTACATGGCGTCGGCCCCAGCCAAGGCGCCCGTATGCGAGGCCGCCGCCTGCGCGCCGGATTCCGAGCGGCCGATCTTGAACGCCACGATGGGCTTGCCGGCCGCCGCCGCCTTGCGCGCCGCCGCGCGAAACGTCTTGGGGTTGCGGATGCTCTCGACATACAGCGCGATGACGCGCGTGGCCGGGTCGTCCACCAACGCATCCACGAAATCCGCCAGATCCAGATCAACCTCGTTGCTGGTGGAGATCAGCTTGGAAAACCCGATGCCGCGAGCTGCCGCGCGCGACAGCAACGCGCCCAGGATGCCGCCACTTTGCGACACCAAGCCGACTGCCCCGCTGGTCAGTTCATCCACTTCCAACGCGCCGCTGGCCGATAAGGTGATGCGGTCGGTCAGGTTGACCAGGCCGATGGTGTTCGGCCCCAGGATGCGCATGCTGCCCGCCGCCTCGCGCAGTTCGCGCTGACGGCGCGCGCCCGCCTCGCCGGTTTCCGAATAGCCACTGGCCAGCACGATGGCCGCGCCCGTGCCCATGGCCGCCAGTTCGGCAATGGCTTGCTGCGTCCGTTCAGCGCTGAGCAGCACGATGGCCACGTCCGGCGCTTCCGGCAAGGAGCGGATGTCGGGATAGCAACGCAGCCCGCCAATCTCTGACGCTTTGGGGTTGACGGGATAAATGCGCCCTTCAAAGCCGTGCTTTTGCAGATAGGCCACGGGCCGCCCCGACGTCTTGGCCGGGTCCGCCGATGCCCCCACGACCGCGACGCTGCGCGGTCGCAGCAATTTCTGTATGCCGCTCATTGCGCGTCTCCGGCGGCACGGCCCGACGCCGTGTTGGCCTGGGCCATCTTCGCCTCGGCCATCTTTGCCAGGAAGGCCGCAACGGATTCGCGGTGTTCCGTGCTGGTGTAGCAGATGCCCTGCGCCTGGCTGCCCATGGCGAAAACCTGGTCGGCGGTCAGCTCGGAGCTTTGGTCCAGTATCGATTTGCTTAGCGCCAACGCGGTGGCCGAGCCCTTGGCCAGTTCGGCGGCCCAGGCCTGCGCCGCGCGCACTTCGTCGCCGGCCGGGGCGAGCCGGTCCGCGATGCCCAGCGCCAGGGCTTCTTGCGCCAAGACCTTGCGGCCGGAATAGATCAGGTCCTTGGCGCGGGCAAGCCCCACGCGGCGCGGCAGGAAAAACATGCCGCCGCCATCGGGAATCAAGCCGCGCGCGATGTAGCTCCAGGTGAACGACGCGCTGTCCGACGCCACGATGAAATCGCAGCTAAGCGCCGTGTCCGCGCCCAGGCCGGCGGCCGCGCCGTTGACGGCGGCAATGGTGGGCTTGGGCATGCGAAACAGCAGGCTGACCGCATGGTGCACGCGCTGCTGCCGCGACCACCCATTGAAGGCGATGTCACCCGACGGCGCCTCCATGCGACGCTGCATGCCGGAAATGTCCCCGCCCGCGCAGAAGCCCTTGCCTTCGCCGGTCAGCACCAGCGCCTTGGTGCCCCGGTCGGCGGCCACGGCTTCCAGCGCATGGATCAGTTCGGCGCGCATGCCGTCGCTGATGGCGTTGCGCTTCTCTGGCCGGTTCAGCGTCAGCGTTGCCACGCCGCCGTCCGCATGCAGTTTGATGAATTCGTAGTCCGCCATCTTGTTGCTCCGTCTGGGTCGATAGGCCAGCGCGATCCGATGTTTTTTTCGCTGGCGATATCGACACGGTAGGCGCTACAGTGGGGAAAAACACGGGGGCAATTCCATCTGGTGGAATTGGCTGTGCGGGCTTCGACGATGAAGGATTCGACAATGGCGGCTTTGACCGATGGCAACTTTGACACCCGATGACCCGGCCCACGCGCCGCAACGATTCGATGGCGTCGGCCAGAACCGATCGTTGGCCCGTGGCCTGGAAATCCTGCGGGCATTCAAGCCCGGCACCGCCCTGCTGGGCAATGGCGAGCTTGCCGAACGCACCGGCCTGTCAGCGGCCACGGTCAGCCGGCTGACGCAGACGCTGGTCACCAGCGGCTTTCTGGAATATGAGCGCGGCGCGCGCGCCTACCGCCTGGCCGCGCCGGTGTTAAGCCTGGGCCACGCCATGCGCGCGGCGTCGCCGGTATTGAACGCCGCTACGCCAACCATGCGAGACGTCTCCAACAAACTGCACGTCAATATCGGCCTTGCCAGCGCCGACCGCACCGAAATGGTTTATCTGGAATCCATCCGCTATAACCGCCGGGCGTCCCTTCGCACCATCGTGGCGGGCCAACGTGTTCCGATGGAACTCACGTCTTTGGGCCGCGCGTATCTGGCCACACGCCCGGCAGCAGAGCGCCACGCGCTACTCAAGAAAATAATGTCGGGGTATCGCAGCGCATCGTGGAAACCGATACGCGCGGATATTGATCGTGCGATCGCTAAAGTGACCTCGGCGGGTTATTGCGTGGCGTCGTGGCAGCCCGGCGTTGTCGCCATGTCCACCCCGCTGCGCGTGCCCGGAGGCCCGACGCTGGCATTGAACCTGAGCTTGATGACGGACGACACCGCGACGTCCGTGGAAAGGCAGCACGCGGCGGACTTGCTGGCACTGAAAGACAAGATCGTGCGCGAGCTTGAACGGCAAGCGCCGCCGCGTTAGAAGGCGGCTTTTTCAGCCGCGAACGCCGGTTACCGGCCTTATCCGCGCGGCGCTGTGCTCGGATTCCGATGTACAGCCACTCTGCGCCGGCGCGTTCCATTTCATATAAATGTCTTTTTGGATCAGCACGATGATTCGGGTACTAAGGGGGTATTGCACACAGATTATCTCCTGCCTTATTTTTTGTGATGGCCAGAGCACAAGTAACACAGCCACATGCACTATCACCGCCCTATTGAACATCCCGGATTCGCATTTCTATACGGACCGCGAAGTGTAGTGAGGGATGCGTCCCCGAAGTTTAGGAAAGGCAATCAAACCAGACAGAAAGTATCTAACGCGTTAACTTTATTGCGGATTATTCTGTAATAATCCGCCAGCGAGATAATCCATGCAGATAATGCACATTAATAAGACTTTCGGCATACGGAGATAGCGCGTGCGATGTGGCCCGACGGCTTGCGGCGCCACCGAGACAATTGCGTACCGCGCGCGATTGCTGGCGCGCTTTGAGGCTACTGCGCCATGCGCCGCAGCCGATCCAATTCCGCCTTGTTCAGGCGTTTGGCTTCCAGTTCGGCATAATTTCGTTCGCCCGCATCGTAAGACCCTTCAAAGATGCAGCGGCTGCGCAGAATCTTGCAGTTGTCGCTGACCACCCGCTCGGATGCGGCAACCTTGGCGGCTTCGCTGGAACCGGTCGGGGTGGGCGGCGTGGACGAACAGGCGGATATCAGTGCGGCAAGCAACAGCGCCACGCTATGGCGGCTAAACAATCGAATCAACATTTTCCCTGGCCCGTGGCTTTATCAGCCCTATTTATAGCAAGGCAAACGTCAAAAAATCGTTCCAAGTCGTAGCAGCGCGGCTTGGCCGTCAGTCGTCTTCGACGCCCGACAGGTCAGTGAAATCCGCCACTTCGCCGTCCTGGAAGTTGACCATGATGCCGTAGGGCTCGCAGATGGGAAACACCCCCTGCTCGAACAGAATGGACCAGTCTTCCTCACCATGAAAGATGACTTCCGGGCCGCCCACCAGGGGCACGCCCGCGGGAAGCTGGAACGATGCGTCACACCCCAGCACGTCCGGATCGCTGCGATACAGGTCTTCCAGATACGCCGTCGCCTTGCCGATCCACGTGCCCAGGTCCTGCATGATCCGCGTGAAGGCCGCCGTCGCGGCCTCATTGTCGCGAGAGTCCGCCAACACCTGAACGGACACATAGACCTGGCCCCCGTTAATGTCCGGCGTGTCGACATAGCCTTGCAGATAACGCAGGCCGTCTTCGCTGGTTTTCAGGGTCAAAGAGGAAAGGGACGGATCAATAGAGGGCATGGGCGGGCCTTTGAAAAATGGGTGCGCCGATAAAACGGTTGTTTGAGATTAGCATTTGCCGAAACCTGCGTAGTAGCGTGCCCCCGCTATTTTGCATTACGACTTTGACGTTACTCCTTGCCTTGCCGGCCCCGGTCCATACGATTCGAACGTATGCGACAAACAATAAATGTCCGACCACGCGGCGGCCGGGTCGGCGTGCACCGCAAGTGCTTCGGCGTTGCGCACGTCCCCTTCGCAGGCGGTGACCGCGTTGATGTCGTAGCCGTTGACGACATAGATCCAATCGGCAACACCGTCCTTCGCGCCGCGTATGGCTTGCTCGGTCGTTTGCGCAATTGCCGGCGTCTGCGTCATCAGCAGATGCGCACCGGAAATGCCCGGGCGCGCGCAACTGGCCGCGGCATGCGCTTTCAGATAGGCGCGCAATGCGTCCTGCGCACCCGCGCGCGGTGACAGACGGATGGTCAACGCATACCGGGCCAAACCGCCCCCCACACTTTCCAGCACCCGGCACTGACTGCGGATCATGTTGCGATGTTGCGGCATCAGCTTGGTGGACCAGGGCGTCGGCCGATTCAACCGGCCCAGGTAAGCCGGCGAGCTGAGCGTGCCGTACGCGTCCAGTTCGTACATGACGAAAAAGCCTACGCCGCCATGGGCGCTGACCCAGCGCGAGCCGCGCAGAAAACCCGGCACCCCCATGCGTTCGGGAAAGTGTTCATGCGAGTGCCAGTCTTCGAATTCCGCGCGCCAGGCCGGCGCGATGTCCCACCACATGGCGATGGCGGCGCAGCCCAATAGCGCCATGATCAGCGCTTTGCCCGCAGCGCGGACAACTCCGTGGCCACCTGCTGCATCACGTCCGCGCCGATCTCGCCGGCGAACTTGTCAACCACCGGCTTGACGGCCTGGCGCAGGCCGTCGACCGCTTGCGGCGACGGCTCGTTCACCTGCATCAGCTTGCGCAAGTCGTCGATGGCCACGGCTTCTTTGGCCTGCGAGATCTTGCGCTCTTGCGACTTGGCTTCGTTGGCCGCGTCCAGGATGATCTGGCGTTCGGCCGGCGACATGCCATCCCACGTCTTCCTGCTCATCAGGAAAGGCATGCCGGTATAGATATGCCGCGTCAGCGACAGATACTTCTGCACCTCGGCGAACTTCGCGGACTGGATCACGCCCACGGGGTTGTCCTGCCCGTCGATCGCCCTGGACTCCAACGCGCCATAGACTTCACCGAACGTCATCGGCACCGGATTGGCGCCCAGGGTCTTGAACATCTCGATATAGACGGGCGCGGCAATCACCCGGATCTTCAAGCCCTGAAAATCCTGCACGCCGGTAATCGGGCGGCGGCTGTTGGTCATATTGCGAAAGCCCAGGTCCCAGATACCCAGGCCGACCAGGCCGTGGTCGGCCAAGCCGTCCAGCAGACGCTTGCCCACCGGGCCATCGGACACCGCATAAGCTTCGCTCGCGTCGTTGAACAAAAAAGGCAGGTCGAACACCATGAAGCGCTTGTCGATGCCGGCCAGCAGCCCGGTAGCCATCGACGTGAAGTCCAGCGTGCCGCCGCGCACCGCCGACAGATTTTGCGGGTCGCCCCCCAGCACGGCGTTGGCATAGATCGACACCTTCATCTTGCCGCCGCTTTTCTCGGCGACCAGGTCGGCAAATTTCTGCGCGCCCTGCCCCAACGGATGATCCGCCGCCAAGCTGAATGCAAACTTCATGGTGCGCGCCTTGATCTCTTGCGCGGCCACGGTGGCTGTCAGCGCCAGGCAAACCGACAGGGATGCGGCGGCAGTTACGGCAAGGCGAAATAACGGCTTTCCAATCTGCATCACAACCCCTCTTGTTTGGTGTCGGCAAGGACTATTTCGCTGCGAGCTTAGGGCATAATTTTGAATGCCGTTCAAATTTTTGACGAATTCAAAATTTGAATTCTTCGGCATCCGGCGCGCGGATTTTTCATGGTGGCCAACCCAGGGAGCTTGCATGAGCGGGGCAATAGAAAAGACACTGGCATTGCTTGAATACCTGGCCAACCACCCCGACGGCGTCGCGCTGGCGACGGTGGCCGACGACCTGAACCAATTGCGCAGCGGCTGCCACCGCACCCTGCACGAGTTGATGAAGTATGGCTATGTGCGGCAGACGCCGGTGCGCGGCGAGTATGCGCTGACGACCAAGCTGGCGTCGATGGGCCTGAGCTTTCTGGGGCGTTCGGGCGTGGTCGACATTGCGCAACCGGTCATTGACCGCTTCGCGCTGGCAACCGGCGAACTGGTGCGGCTGGCCATCGTCGACGGCAAGCGCCTGACCTTGGTTGCCAAGGCGCAAGGGGCGAAGTCCGGGCTGCTGTACGACCCCGACATGGGCATCGACCTGCGCCTGTCTTGCAGCGCGGCCGGCCACGCCTGGCTGATGACGTTGCCGGAGGACCAGGCCATTGCCTATGTCACCGAACAAGGGCTGGGCAAGCCGCGCGACTTCGGGCCGAACGCGCCCACGTCGATCCGCGCGCTGCTAGCCAGCCTGGATGGCCACCGCCGGCGCGGCTACAGCATGCTGCAAGACGTCTATGCGTCGGGCATGAGCGCGATGGCCGCGCCGGTTCGCCGCCCCGGCCACGCCAGCACGGGCATCCTGATAGTGGCCGGCCCGTCGCAACGCTTGACGCTGAAGGCAATGGAAAAATTCGGGCCGGCGCTGCTGCGCGCGGCCAGTGAGTTGGCACAGGCGGGAGAGGCATCGCCGCTACTGCGCTCGGCGCGCGTGGGCACGTGGGGCAATGGCCCGGCAGTAAAGGACTAGCGCGCGATAGCCGGGGAGCGGCGTGCACGGGTCCGAACTTACGCGGTTGGGTCCAAACACCGCCTACTTTGCCGTGTCGTCGCCGTCGTTACGGCCCTGCATGGGAAAGCGCTTTCGGAACATCGGCGACGCCAGGCTTGCCAGCGCCAACTCTTCGGTGGCCGCCAGCAACTGCGGCCCCAGTTCCAGCATGCGCGCTTCGGTCAGCCGCATGGCGGGGCCCGCGATACTAAGCACGCCGATGGCGTCTTCGCCTTTGCGCTGCACGGGCGCCGCCATGGCAGTCATGCCGGGTGCGAACACTTCGTTGATCATTGCGTAGCCGCGCTTGCGGCCGGCTTGCAGCATCTTCGTCAATGCCGCAATCGTGGTGGGCGCGTTCGGGCCATATTCCGCGGGGGAACCAAAGCCCTGCCGCGACACCAGATCCAGCGCGCGTTCGTCCGACATCGTCAACATCCACGCGTGCCCGGACGCGCTGCACGACAGCCGCGCGTCCGATCCCATTTCCGGGTCATAGCGCAGGCCGTGACGCGCGCCCTGCGCCTTGGCGACCCACGTCAGCCTTTCGTTATCGACGATGGCCAGGCGCACCAGCTCGCCCGAGATATCAGCCAGCCGGTCGACCAGCGGCTGGGCGATATCGACGATGCCGGTGGCCGCCAGATAGCTCAGTCCGATGGACGCCACCCGGGCGGTCAGCGCGTAGTCGCCGTGGTCGCGGATCTGCCTGACGTAGCCGCAACGGCACAGGTCGGTCAGCAAGCGATGGGCGGCGCTTTGGGGGATCTCCAGCTGCTGCGCCAGCGAGGCTAGCGGCACGCCTTCGGGTCTGGAGGAAAGGTGCTCCATGACGGCAAGCGCGCGTTCGAGGACTCCGGCCATGTCATCTCAACAAGTAATGGGGTGATGGATGATAACCCTAGGTGGAAAACTATTCCACTCGGAATTACATTCCACTACCGAGTCCTCCAAGACATCGAGAACATTCCAAAAAAATCACGGAAGGAGACAACGATGAAGACCCGCATTTTCTGCCTGGGCCTGATGGGCCTGCTGTGCTCGACCGCCATGACGGCCCACGCGCAAGACGTTCAGGAACGCACCATCCGCTTCGGTCACCTGAACAACACCGATCACCCCGTGAGCGCGGGCGTGCAGAAGTTTGCAGAAATTCTTGCCAGCAAAAGCGGCGGCAAACTGAAGGTGAAGGAATTCCCCGCCTCGCAGCTGGGCAATGAAATGCAGCAGCAGTCCGGCCTGCAAGGCGGCGTGCAGGAAATGTCGGCGCCGGCATCCACGTCGCTGGCCGGCATCGTCAAGGAATTCGGGCTGGTAGACCTGCCCTTTTCGGTCACCGACTTCGGCCAGGCGGACGCGCTGCTGGATGGGCCACTGGGCCGCGCGCTGATCGCCAAGTTGCCCGAAAAGGGTTTGGTGGCGCTGGGTTTCTGGGACTTGGGCTTTCGCAACGTGACCAACTCCAAGCACGCCATCACCAAGCCGGAAGACCTGGCGGGCCTGAAGATTCGCGTCATTCCCAACCCGGTATTCCTGGACACGTTCAAGGCGTTCAAGGCCAACCCCGTACCCATGCCGTTTGCCGAACTGTACGGCGCGCTGGAATCCAAAGCGGTGGACGGCCAGGAAAATCCGTACTCGGTGATTCTGTCGAACAAGTTCTACGAAGTGCAGAAGTACGTCAGCGCGACCAACCACGTGTATGCCGCCAACATCGTGCTGGTCAGCAAGAAATTCTGGGACAAGCTGTCGCCCACCGAACAGCGCATGATGCAAGAGGCGGCCGACGAGGCGCGCGGTTACCAGCGCAACGTCAGCCGTGAAGCGGCGCAAAAGGCCGTGGCGCAATTGCAAGCCAAGGGCATCCAATACAACACGATCGAGCCCGCGCAAAAAGTCCGCATGCAGCAGGTCGTCAAGCCCGTCGTTGAACACTTCACCGGCAGCTACGACCCCGCCATCGTCAAGCTCTACAACGACGAACTCGCACGCATCCGCAAGTAAACGCACCGGCGTATCCATCATGAAGATTCTTGTTTTGCATGGCCCGAACCTCAATCTGTTCGGGCGCCGCGAGCCGCACATTTACGGCACCACCACCCTGGCTGAAATCAACCAGCGCCTGGCCACGCTGGCCGAGGAATTGGGCGTGGAACTGGCCACGCTGCAATCGAACCACGAAGGCGAACTGATCGATTTTCTGCACCAGAACATCGACGCGGCGCAAGGTGCGCTGGTCAATCCGGCCGGGCTGACGCAGCATGGCGTGCCGCTGCACGACGCGATCAAGGCGATGCCCTTCCCCACGCTGGAAGTGCATATGTCGAACATCGCCGCGCGCGAAACGTGGCGCGCGCATTCGATCATTTCGCCGGCGGTGCGCGGCACCGTGCAAGGGTTGGGGCCGCATTCTTACCTGACGGCGCTGCGCGGGCTGGTCGACATCCTGAAAGAAGCGCGCGCATGACTTCGCGCACGCTTCTTCCCACGCTGAAGGGGGCGGCCTCATGGTCCTCATAGACGGGTTCATCGCGGTCGCGTGCCGCGTGCTGGAACTGGCCATCGCGCTGCTGTTGGCGGCGATGGTGGTGCTGGTTTTCGGCAACGTCGTCGCGCGCTACGGGTTCAATTCCGGCATCACCTTGTCGGAAGAACTATCGCGCTGGATGTTCATCTGGCTGACGTTCCTGGGCGCCGTCATCGCGCTGAAGGAACGCGGCCACCTGGGCATGGATATGGTGGTGGCCAAGCTGCCGACGGCGGGCAAGAAAATATGCCTGGTCGTGGGCCAGATCATCATGCTGTACATCGTGGGCCTGATGTTCAAGGGCAGCTGGGAACAGGCCGTGATCAACGCGGACGTCAGCGCGCCGGTCAGCGGTTTGCCGATGGCGATCGTGTATGTGGCGGGGCTGGTGTTCTCGGCCTTGGCCGGGCTGATCATCGCGGTGGATCTTTATCGCGTGCTGGCCGGCAAGCTGCGCGAAGAGGACCTGATCATGGTCCAGGAATCCGAAGAAGCCGTGCAGCTCAAGCAGATTCTGGACGACGCCAACCACGGCGCGCCGGGGAGAAGCGCATGACCATCTTCGTATTCATCGGGTCGCTGCTGGGCGTGATGGCGTTGGGCGTGCCCATTGCCTTTGCGCTCTTGGCCAGCGGTGTGGCGCTGATGTGGCATCTGGATATCTTTGATTCGCAGATCCTGGCGCAGAACGTCATCGGCGGCGCGGACAGCTTTCCGCTGCTGGCGGTGCCGTTCTTCATGCTGGCCGGCGAAATCATGAACGTGGGCGGCCTGTCCAAACGCATCGTGGACCTGGCCCTGGCGCTGGTCGGGCACGTCAAGGGCGGCCTGGGCTACGTGACGATCATGGCCGGCTGCCTGTTGTCGGCCTTGTCCGGTTCCGCCGTGGCGGATGCGGCGGCGTTGACCGCCTTGCTGCTGCCGATGATGGTCAGCGCGGGCCACAAGAAATCAACGGCCGGCGGCTTGATTGCAGCCACCGGTGTGATCGGCCCGGTGATCCCGCCCAGCATCGGCTTGGTGATTTTCGGCGTGGCCGCGAACGTGTCGATTTCAAAGCTGTTCATGGCTGCGATCGTTCCCGGCTTGCTGATTGGCGGCGCCTTGTGGCTGACCTGGGCCTGGTTGGTCCGCCGTGAAAAAGTGGTGCCGCCGCCGCGTAAATCCGCCAAGGAAATCGGCACGGCGGCGCGCAAGGCGCTGTGGGCGCTGACGTTGCCGGTCATCATCCTGGTGGGCCTGCGTATGGGCGTCTTCACGCCGACCGAAGCCGCCGTGGTGGCCGCCACCTACGCGCTGCTGGTATCGACGCTGGTCTATCGCGAACTGAAGCTGAACCAGTTGTACGCGGTGTTCGTGTCGGCCGCCAAGACCAGCGCCATCGTGATGTTCCTGATTGCCGCCGCCATGGTCAGCGCGTGGCTGATCACCGTGGCCGACCTGCCCGCCAAAGTCGTGGACATGCTTCAGCCATTCATCGGCAACAAGATCCTGTTGATGGCGGCGATCATGGTGTTGGTGATGGTGGTGGGCACCGCCATGGACATGACGCCCACCATCCTGATCCTGACGCCCGTGCTGATGCCGGTGGTGCGCGCGGCCGGCATCGACCCGGTGTATTTCGGCGTGCTGTTCATCATCAACAACTCGATCGGCCTGGTGACGCCGCCCGTAGGCACCGTGCTGAACGTGGTGGCGGGCGTGGGCAAGATGAAGATGGACGACGTCACACGCGGGGTCATGCCCTTCATGGCGGCGGAGTTCGCCATCATGTTCCTAATGGTCGTTTTCCCGGCGCTGGTGATCGTGCCCGCGCGCTGGTTCGGCGGGTGATGCGCAGGCGTTGTGCGGGGCGGGTCAGGCCTACACCCGCACAACCGTATCGCACGCCCTGATCCGCTACACATAGGAGAATTTTCGCAATGTCCGATCTTGCCCAATACCGGCGTCCGTTCTGGAACACCCAGCCCGCTTACCGCTTCGACGCTTATGGTTCCACGCTGCTGCGTTCACCAAACGAACCGCTGATCGCGGTGCCGCAGACCCTGTCCGAAATCACCGGCCCCGCATTCGGCGCCGCCTTCGTCAAGCAGGGCGACAACGACCTGACGCGCATCGCCAACGCCGACGCCATCGGTGAACGCATCATCGTGTCGGGCCGCGTGCTGGACGAGAACGGCCGGCCCGTGCCCGATGCCTTGATCGAAATCTGGCAAGCCAACGCCGCCGGCCGCTACCTGCACAAACGCGATCAGCACGACGCCCCGCTGGACCCCAACTTCAGCGGCGAAGGTCGGACGGTCACGGACGCGCACGGTCGCTATCAGTTCAAAACGATCAAGCCGGGCGCCTACCCCTGGGGCAACCATTACAACGGCTGGCGGCCGCAGCACATCCACTTTTCGTTGTTCGGCCGTGCGTACGCCACGCGGCTGGTCACGCAGATGTACTTTCCCGGCGACCCGCTGCTGGAATTTGACCCCATCTTCCAATGCGTGCCGGACGCCAAGGCGCGCGCCCGCCTGGTCGCCACGCTTGACTGGGAAACCACCGTGCCCGACTACGCGCTGGGCTACCGCTTCGATATCGTGCTGCGCGGCCGTAACGCTACCCCGATGGAGTAATGCATGCTCTACCCCACTACCTCGCAAACCGTCGGCCCCTACCTGCACATCGGCCTGTCCGGACTGAACTGTGCGGACTTGACGGCGGGCCAGCCCGACCTGGGCGCGCCCCCGGTCGTGATTGAAGGCCGCATCATCGATGGCCAGGGCAACCCGGTGCCCGACGGCATGATAGAAATCTGGCAGGCCGACGCGCGCGGCGTGTACCGCCACCCGGATGACCCGCGCTATGCGGACAACGCCGGCGCAGCAGGCTTTACGGGATTCGGGCGCGTACCCACTGAAGCGGACGGCTCGTTCCGCTTCACCACGATCAAGCCCGGCGGCGTGCCCGCGCCCGACGGCTCGCTGCAAGCCCCCCATCTGCTGGTCTCCTTGTTCATGCGCGGCCTGCTCAAGCATCTGTCCACCCGCCTGTACTTTCCGGACGAGGCACAAGCCAACGAACAGGATTGGGTGCTGCGCCAGACGCCCGCCGCGCGCCGCGGCACGCTGATCGCGCAGGCGTCGGACAACGGCGTACTGCGCTGGAACGTCGTCTTGCAGGGCGCGGGCGAGACCGTGTTCTTCGACCTCTGACCACGTCAGCAACGGGCACAACATGACCATTCTTTCCGGCCTGACCGAACAGATCTATTCCGACCGCGACATCATGGGCTTGTTCTCGGGGCCCGGCACCATCCGGCGGATGCTGGCGGTGCAAGCCGCGCTGGCCCGCGCCCAGGCGCGTTGCGGCGTCATCCCGGACAGCGCGGCCCGCAGCATCCACAAGGTCTGCCATGCCGAGGACATCGCCAGCATCCTGGACCTGGACGCCATCGCTTCCGCGTCCATGCTGGCCGGCAACATCGCCATCCCCTTCGTCAAGCAGCTGACCGCCGCCGTGCGCCAGGCAGACGCCGAGGCGGCACGCTTCGTGCATTGGGGCGCCACCAGCCAAGACGTGCTTGACACCGCGCTGGTCTTGCAACTGCAACAGGTGGCCGCGCAGCTGGACCAGGACCTGGACGCGGCACAAAACGCGTGCGCCCGCCTGACTGCGACGCATCGCGACACAATCATGGTCGGCCGCACGTGGTTGCAACACGCGCTGCCCACCACCTTCGGCGCCAAGACAGCGGGCTGGCTGCAAGCGCTGACGCGCTCGCGGCAACGCCTGCGCCACGACGCCCAACAATGCGCCCTGCTGCAATTGGGCGGCGCCGCCGGCACGCTGGCCAGCCTGGGCAACACCGCCCCCGATGTCGCGCGCGCCCTGGCCGAAGAACTGGGCCTTGCGCTGCCCGACATGCCTTGGCACACGCATCGCGACCGCCTGGCCGACTTGGCGGCCACACTGGGCGTGCTGACCGGCACGCTGGGCAAAATCGCCCGCGACGTGTCGCTGATGGCGCAGACCGAGATCGCCGAGCTAGCCGAACCCGCCGGCCCGGGGCGCGGCGGCTCCAGCACCATGCCGCACAAGCGCAACCCCGTCAGCAGCGCCGCCATCCTCGCCGCCGCCACCCGCATGCCACCGCTGGTGTCCACCATGCTGTCCGCGATGGTGCAGGAACACGAACGCGCGTTGGGCGGCTGGCAAGCGGAATGGGACGTCCTGCCGCAGATCTGCGCGTTGGCGGGCGGCGCATTACGGCATCTGGCGGGCATGCTGGACGGGCTGGAAGTGCATCCGGAAAACATGGCCCGAAATCTTGGTGCGACGAACGGGTTGATTCTGGCCGAAGCGTACGCGCTGGCGCTTGGCGGTCGAATGGGTCGTATCGAAGCGCATGAATTGGTCGAACGGGCGTCCAAGGAGGCGGTTCGCAGGAACTGCACGCTGAAGGTTGCGATGCAGGAAGCGCTGGCGGCGCATGAGGGCACGCGGGGTTTGCTTGGGAAGGAAGAGCTGGATCGCTTGAGTGATCCGGCGGCTTATCTGGGGCAAGCGGGGGAGGTTTGTGATCGGGTGTTGGCGGGGTGGAGGGCAAACGCAGCCTGCGCCGAATAGCATGGCGGTATTTGACGATGGCCGTACCACCCCGCCTTGCCATCCCTGCCTCTAAAATCACTCCTTTTAGGCGGACGACCCCTATGCGCACCTATCAAGGCTCCTGCCATTGCGGCGCGTGCCGCTTTGAAGTGGACATGAACCTGGACCATGTCCGCAGCTGCAATTGCTCGATCTGCAAGCGGCGTGGCGCGCTGATTCATCGCGTACCGACCGCAGCACTGCGCATGTTGACGCCGCTGGATGATTTGAGCGTTTATCAGTGGGGATCAAAGACCGCAAAGGACTACTTTTGTCCGCACTGCGGGATCCTTCCGTTTCGAGTGCCCAGCGCGCCCACGGCTCAAGAGCTGGCGCAGGGAAAGCAGGCCTTTGTCGGTTGGGCGGTCAACGTACGGTGTCTTGATGGGGTGGATTTGGCGGGGGTTCCGGTCCTGAAGGTGGACGGGGCGGGGCTGGCGATTTGAAAATCAACAGAAAGTTGTTAGTAGCGCAGCAGAAAGGCGCTGAGCAATGCGGGAAGCTATGGGATGGTGCCCAGGTTTGGCTGGCACAAAACGGGGCGTACAAGATCCAGAGCGTGTCCAGCTCGGTGATCCAGACCTATGGCCCCACGCGCAACTCTCCGCAGCTGGCTTACACGGTCATCAAGGAACCGGGTCCTTACGGTACTCACACCATCAAGATGGCTGCTACCTGCGACAACATGTTTGGGTGTCAACCCAACGCTTTCATAGCTATCGCCAATTTCAAGGACTATCTGTTGGCCCTGCCGTAACCCGCCAGGAATATACGAATCGCCGACCGCCCGCGGACTTGCGGGCGTTTTTATTGCAGCAGCGTTCAGCGCGGAGGTATGCCGCCCTTCCGGCATGCGCCATAAAGCAACGCCGTCGACGAGCGTATTAGTCCATTTAGCTGTTAGCGAATTTCGAAAGGGGTATGCCCTTGGGTTCGCAGACTATTCTGGCGCGGCAGGAGGGGCTCGAACCCCCGACCCCGGGCTTAGAAGGCCCGTGCTCTATCCAGCTGAGCTACTGCCGCGCAGTCTTTGACACCCGGCAAGAGATCCGGGCGGCGCATTTTACCTTGTTGCGGGAAACTTTGCGGCGGCCCGTTACTCCCGCGCCGCCGCCTTCACTCTTCCTCGATATCCGCGTGCGTCGACACCCACAGCACGATTGCGTCTTCCGGGCTCAGGCTGATGACGCGGTGGCCCATGCGGCTGTCTATATAGAAGCTTTCGCCGGATGTCAGACGGGCCGGCTCGTAGAATTCCGTGAAAAGCTGGACTTCGCCTTCCAGCACGTAGACGAATTCCTCGCCGCCGTGGCGGCTCCAGTCCTGGAATTCGTCGAACGACCGGGCCTTGACGCGGGTGTGGAACGGCATCATGCGCTTGTGCGACAGGGCCGTGCACAGCAGGCGGTGGTCGTAGTAGGGCGTTTCGTATTGGCGGCCCTCGCCCTGGCGGCTGAGGCTGCGGCGGCCGGTGCCCATGTGGGCGTCGGACGCGGTGAACAGTTCGGCCACGTCCAGTTCCAGGCCCGCGGCGATCTTGATCAGGTTGTCATAGGTGGGCGACAGCAGGCTGTTTTCTATTTTGGACAGCGTGGACGCGGCGACGCCGGTGGCGGCCGCCGCCTGTTTCAGTGTCCAGTCGCGCGCCTGGCGCAGGGCTCGCAGCCGTTGTGCCAATGCGCTTTGTTTGTTGCCTTGCATCCTGTGTACCTTGTCATGCCCGCGTAGTGCGCTCCCGCCACCAGTCGCGCGCCTGGTAAGACCAATAAGTCAGTTGAACCGCCGCCGTGCCCAGGCCGCCGCCGTTCCAGGCCAGGCCAAAGGGTGCGAACAGTTTGTAGCGCTGCGTGTCGCCGGTGATCCCTTCGGCCACGACGCGCCCGCCGATCGAGGTGGTGTTCATGCCGTGTCCGCCAAACGCCGTGCAGTACCACACGTCCGGCGCCAGTTGGCCGATTTGCGGCATCAGGTGGCGGGCGTAGGCCATGCGCCCCGACCATGCGGTTTCAACGCGCACGCCCTTTAACTGCGGGTAGACGGACAGCAATTCCCGGCGCAAGGACTCGGCCAGATCGGGCGGGTCTTCAACACGGGTGGTGATTCTACTGCCCCAGCCGATGCGCCCGCCATCCAGCACGCGGTAATAGTTGCCGGCGCGGCGATCGTCGCCGATGGCGGCGGTGCTGCGGATGGCTTCCTTTACACGGTCGCCCAGCGGTTCGGTCAGCATGATGTAGGTGGCAATGGGCAACATGGCGCGGCGCAGCGCCGGCACGACGTCGTCCGTGTAGCCGCCGGTGGCCAACACCACGGTGCGCGCGTCGACCTGGCCTTGCGCCGTCTTCAGATGCTTGACCGCGCCGTCCAGCGCCGCCCCGGTCACGGGGGAATCTTCATGGATGCGCACGCCCAGGCGCTGGCATTCGCGGGCCAGCGCGCGTGCGTAATTCAGCGGATGGAAATGGAACGAAGAAGGGTCTTCGATGCCTTGGTGATAGACATCGGACACCAGCCGTTCGCGCACCTGCTCGCGCGTCAGAAAGCGCACGTCGCGGCCGAAGTCGCGGCGCTGCGCATCGCACCATTGCTTGAGCGCGTCGGTGGCTTCGTAGCGCACCACGCGCAGGCGGCCGTCGACCTGATGCGCGTCGGCGATGCCCAGGGTGCGGATGTTGTCGCGGATGATCTCCACGCCTTCCATCGACAGCCGGTATAGCTGCCGGTAATGGTCTTCGTCCACATGGCGCTTGATGGCGTCGGCGCCGGCCGAGAACGCGGGCGACACCGAGCCGCCGTTGCGGCCCGACGCGCCCCAGGCAATGCGCCGCCCTTCCAGCAACGTGACGCTGCGCCCCCGCCGGGCCAGTTCCAGCGCGGTGGACAAGCCGGCCAGGCCGCCGCCCACCACGCAGACGTCGGTGCTGGCCACGCCGGCCAGCGGCGCATAGCGCGTATCGCTGCCCGACAGGGTGCGCTTGTAATAGGTGTCGATGTACTCGGAGGCCATGCCGGTGCGGTCCGTGTCAGTGCAGGCTTGCGCCTTGCAAGCCGCCCGTCAGGCGCTTTTCCAGCCAGTTGGCCAGGCGCAGCAACGGGTAGCAGTAGATGAAATAGATGGCGGCGATCATGCCGTAGATGAATAGCGATTTGGCCGGGAAGGTGATGATGAACACCTCGCCCTGGCGCGTCAGTTCGGTGATGCCGACCACCGACAGGATGGCGGTGCTTTTGATCAGCATGACGTACACGCCGCTCATCGGTTGCACGATCAGGCGCATGGCCTGCGGCAACACCACCAGCCGCAGGATTTGCAGGGGCCGCAGGCCCAGCGTCATCGCGCCTTCGGTCTGGCCGCGCGGCACGGACTGGATGGCGCCCATGACGATTTCAGCGACATAGCAGGACGTGTACACCGACAGCGACACGAACGCGGCGGTGCCGGAATCCCAATGCAGCAGTTCGATACCGGTGCTGGGCAGCACAAAGTAGAAAATGTAGAGCTGCACCAGGAACGGCGTGCCGCGCAGGACGTGGATATACAGCCCCAGCAGTTGATGGATAACACGTATGTGATAGCTGCGGATCACGCCGATCACAAAGCCCAGCAACGACCCGGCGATGATGGCCACAAAGGATATCTTCAGCGTCTCCCAGAAGCCCTTCAGCAGGAAGGGCAGCACGACGCCGGCGGTGGACAGATAGGAATCCAGCATGCTTACCTCGCGTTCCAGGCCGGGCCGGCCAACCACAGGCTGACGCCCCGCGACAACAACAGCATCACGCCGTAGATCAGCAGATAGCCGGCGGCAATCGTCAGGAAACTTTCGCTGGGCACGATGCGGTCACTGTTCATCTGCACGCCCGCGGCCACCAGTTCAAACACCGTGATCAGCGACAGCAACGACGTGTCCTTGATAAGAACGGCGGTCTGCCCCAGCAAGGGCGGCAGCGTATTGGCAAAGGCTTGCGGCAGCACGACGTAGCGCAGCCGCTGTTGATAATTCATGCCGCACGCCTTGGCGCCTTCGATCTGGCCGCGCGGCACGGATTCGATGCCCACGCGGATGATCTCGCTCATGTAGGCGGCGTGGTGCAGCGTCATGGCCATGATGCCCAGGATCATTTCGCTCCAGCGCCCGGCGCCCGGTATCAACATGGGTACCGCGTAATAGACCAGGTAGATCTGCACCAGCAAAGGCGTGGACCGGATGAACTGCACGTAGGCCGCGACCGGCCGCCACACGGCGGCGCGGCGCGACATGTGCAGCAAGGCCAGCGGCACGCCGGCCAACACCGATAGCACCAGGCTGGCGCCCGCCGCGATCAGCGTGTTGGCCAGGCCCCTGGCGAATTCGCCCGTGTACTGGCTGACGATGCGCCAGTTGTAATAGTCAGTCAACCAGTCCATGGGCGCTTCGGCCTCCCCTGTTATGCCGCGCTATCAATCCGTGATCGGTGATCGTCAATCAACGATCCGTGATCAGTGGTCCTTCTTCCAGTCGGTGGAGTACCAGTACTTCACCTGATCCGGCAGCGTGTTGTCGGCGGTCTTCAGCGTTTGCCAGTTATCCAGCCAGAACTTCAGGCGGAAGGCGTTGGGGCCGACGGCAAAGGCCAGCGGTTCGCGCACCATCACGCCGTCCAGGACGCGCAGGTTGCCGAAGTCCACCAGGAACTGGTTGGCGGTGGACATGGACATGATGCCGGCGTCCAGACGGCCGCTGGACAAGGCCTGGCCGCCCGGCGCGCTGCCGCCCGAGAACTCTTTCATGGTGGCCTTGGGCAACATCTTCTTGCCCACTTCGGCATACGTGCTGGCGCCCAGCACGCCGACGTTCACGCCCGCCTTGTCCAGTTCCTCGTACGACTTGTAGGGCGAATCCTTGGGCACGACGGCAACGGTTTCGGCATAGAACATCGGCGCCGAAAACAGCACCTGCGCCGCGCGCTGCGGCGTGGGCGTCATGTCGGCCGCCACCATGTCGGCCTTGCCCGACAGCAGCGCGGGCAGCAAGCCCTTCCATTCGTAGTCTTGCAGTACAAGCTTGACGCCCAGGTCGTCCGCCATGCGCTTGGCCACTTCCACGGCCAGGCCAGTGCGTTTGCCCGTCTTGTCCATGAAGCTCATCAGGGGCCCCGACGTCTGCACCGCCACGCGCAATTCACCGCGCTTGATGATGTCGCCCAGTTCGTCGGCCTGCGCCGGCAGCGCCACCGTGGCCGCCGCGAACGCGACGCCGGCCACGCCCAGCCATTGTTTGATTTTCAACATTTGAATGTCCCCTAGAGGTGGATAAAACCTTGTCATTCCGGGCAAAGCGTTGTGTTGCCGCATGGCCGGCAGCGCCCGGATTTGCCGGACCGGCCTGTGCTTGGACTACAGGATCTTGTCCAGGAAGGCGCGCGTGCGCGGCTCCTTGGGATGGCAGAACACGTCGTCGGGCGTGCCCGTTTCCACGATGCGGCCCGCGTCCATGAACAGCGCGCGGTCACCGACGTCGCGCGCGAAACCCATCTCGTGGGTCACCACCGCCATCGTCATGCCGTCGCGCGCCAACTGCCGCATCAATTCAAGAATGCCGCCCACCGTTTCGGGGTCCAGCGCCGAGGTGGCCTCGTCGAACAGCATCAGCTTGGGGTCCATGGCCAACGCGCGCGCAATCGCCACACGCTGCTGCTGGCCGCCGGACAACTGGCTGGGATAGCGCTGGCCGTAATCGGCCATGCCCACGCGGCCCAGGAGATCAAGCGCGTATTTTTCGGCGTCGGCGCGGCTGCGGCCACGCACCACGCGCTGGGGTAGCGCAACGTTGTCCAGCGCGGTACGGTGCTGGAACAGGTTGAAGTGCTGAAACACCATGCCCACCTCGGTGCGCCAGTGGTTCACGTCGGTGGCGGGGTCGGTCAGCGACACGCCGTCCACGCGGATCGTGCCGCTATCGATGCTTTCCAGACCGTTCAGCGTGCGCAGCAAGGTGCTTTTGCCGGACCCGGACGGCCCCACGATCACCATGACTTCGCCTCGATTCAACTGGCAATCCACGTTGTCCAGCGCCAGATGCGGGGGCTGCCCGTCGCGCTGGAACGTCTTGGTGACTGCCTGGACATCAAGTAAAGCGTCTGCCACTGATGCACCTCGAAGAGGGGTTTTTCTATGGCCCGCGCCGCCCACCCAGGGGCAAAAGACGCTAAAGCCGGTTTAGAAAAAAAGTTTCGCAATTCACGCCGGAGTTTCGTATAGTAAATTTTTTTCCCGAATCGCCACTTAGGCATAACCCGCATAAGCCACGCATAAGCCGCGCATAGCCGCGCATAACCCCGCATTTCCCGCACAACCCGCTTGGCGAAGCACAGGTTTCGCCGGCAATCCAAGGAACCGGCATGGACACCCCTCAAACCATCCTGCAAGCGCTCGGCCTTTCCGCCGACGCCCTTACCGGCGGTACCCTGACCGCGCGCAGCCCGATCGACGGCGCTGAACTGGCGCAGGTGCACGAACACACGGTGGCCCAGGCCCATTCCGCGATCACGCGCGCACGCCAGGCCAGCCTGGCCTGGCGCGACGTGCCCGCCCCCCGCCGCGGCGAACTGATCCGCCTGCTGGGTGAAACGCTGCGCCAGAACAAGACCGCGCTGGGCCGCCTGGTCAGCCTGGAGGCCGGCAAGATCCTGGCCGAAGGCGAAGGCGAAGTGCAGGAAATGATCGATATCTGCGACTTCGCCGTCGGCCTGTCGCGCCAGTTGTACGGCCTGACCATCGCATCCGAACGCCCCGGCCACCGCATGATGGAAACCTGGCACCCGCTGGGCGTCATCGGCGTCATCAGCGCGTTCAACTTCCCCGTGGCCGTGTGGTCCTGGAACGCCGCGCTGGCCATCGTTTGCGGCAACGCCGTCGTCTGGAAGCCGTCTGAAAAAACCCCCTTGACCGCCCTGGCCTGCCAAGCCCTGTTCGCACAGGCCATGCAACGATTCGGCGACGCCCCCGCCGGCTTGTCCGAAGTGCTGATCGGCGGCCGTGAAGTCGGCGAAGCGCTGGTCGATTCGCACACCGTGGCGCTGGTGTCCGCCACCGGCTCCACCCGCATGGGCCGCCAGGTCGGCCCGCGCGTTGCCCAACGCTTCGGCCGCGTGCTGCTGGAACTGGGCGGCAACAACGCCATCATCGTCGGCCCCACCGCCGACCTGGACATGGCCGCGCGCGGCATCGTGTTCGGCGCTATCGGCACCGCCGGCCAGCGCTGCACCACCACCCGCCGCCTGATCGTGCACGAGAGCGTTGCCGACTCCCTGGTCCAACGCCTGCACAAAGCCTACGCCAGCGCCCCCATCGGCAACCCGCTGGACGCTGGCCACCTGGTCGGCCCGCTGATCGACCGCGGCTCGTTCGACGCCATGCAAGACGCCCTGCGTGCCGCGCGTGAACAAGGCGGCAAGGTGACCGGCGGCGAACGCGTGCTGGAAAACGAATATCCCAACGCCTGGTACGTGCGTCCCGCCATCGCCGAAATGCCCGGCCAGACCGACGTCGTCTGCCACGAAACCTTCGCGCCCATCCTGTACGTGATGCGCTACAAGGAATTTGCCGACGCGCTCGCCCTGCAAAACGGCGTGCCCCAAGGCCTGTCGTCCGCCATCTTCACCAACGACCTGCGCGAAGCCGAAACCTTCCTGTCCGCCTCTGGTTCCGACTGCGGCATTGCCAACGTCAACATCGGCACGTCCGGCGCGGAAATCGGCGGGGGGCTTCGGCGGGGAAAAAGAAACGGGCGGCGGCCGCGAATCCGGTTCCGACGCCTGGCGCAACTACATGCGCCGCGCCACCAACACCATCAACTACTCGCGCAACCTGCCGCTGGCGCAAGGCATCAAGTTCGGCGAATAAACCCGCCCGCATGATTTGATGCACAAGGCCCCGCG
>NZ_JBLVOL010000137.1:254719-270233 GCF_053543755.1 Achromobacter semiaridum
CCCGGGGCCTTGTGCATGGGTTTTGCCTGTTTGCGACACGCCGCGTAACGCCTGTTTATTACACCCCCTACATCCGATAAGCCTGCCTTACAAACAGTTGCGACGCGCGATGCTACATTGCCTCGTCACAAGAAAAACACACCGCAACCATGTCCTTACGCCGTCTTGCACCCCGCCGTTTCACTCTGCACGCCCTGACCGCCGCCGTTGCCCTCAGCGCCGCCGGCTCTGCCGCCGCGGGCGTCTCGTACCGCCTGGACCGCCCCTCGGCCGCCCCCGGCGAAACCGTCACCATCGAAGCCGTGTTCTTCAACGAAGGCAGCGCGCGCGCCAACTGGGAAGCCCCGCCGGAACTCGTTCTGCAATGGCGCAGCCAGGACGGCCAGATCGTCCGAAGCCTGGCCAAACTGGCCGGCGACCGCGCCAGCTACAGCGTGCCCGTCAACAACTTCGCGCGCATGGCGTGGACCGCCGTGGTGCCCAGCAGCGCCCACGGACTGCAAGCCGTCTCCATCGAAGGGCAACCGTCCATGATGGCGCTGGACGCCACCGGCCGCGCCGGCGGCACCATCGCCAGCCGCCCCGCCCAGGGCCCCGTGGTTGACGCACGCAGCGGCGAACCCGTACCCGTAGCCGCCGTCACCGCCGTCGGCGCTTCGCCCGAAGGCGGCCCCGCGCCCAACGCCGCCGTGGCACCCACCGTGCAACCGCAAACCGCGTTCGACCGCTTCCGCAGTTCCATCTCGGAATACAAGCCCGTCTACTTCGACATCGGCACGCGCGGCCAAACCACCGCCCGCTTCCAGATCAGCGCCAAGTACCGCCTGTTCAGCCCCGCCGGCGACCAGCCGGCCACCTGGGGCCAGAACTTCTACCTGGCCTATACCCAGACCTCGCTGTGGGATCTGCAAAGCGATTCGATGCCCTTCATCGATACGACCTTCAACCCCAGCGCCTTCTGGCTGTCGGACAACATCTGGCAGTCCGCCAACCAGAACTGGCGCTTTGGCATGAACACCGGGGTCGAGCACAGCTCGAACGGCAAGGACGGCGACGACTCGCGCTCACTTAACGACGGCTACATCGAACCGCGCTTCCACTACCGCTTTGACAGCGGCAGCACGCTGACCTTCGCCCCCAAGGTCAAGGCCTACTTCAGCGTGGCAGACGAAAACCGCGACTACGCCGACTACGCCGGCCGCGTCGACTGGCAGCTGCGTTGGGCGCAAGACAACGGCGCCGTGGTGTCCGCCATGTACCGCCAAGGCGACCAGAAGCGCCGCACGACGCAGCTGGACTTCGCGTGGCCCTTGCAGCGCACGTGGCTGAACATGAACGGCTATCTGCACTTGCAGTACTTCAACGGCTACGGCGAAACGCTGCTGGGCTACAACCAACGCAACGAATCGCAGTTCCGCGTGGGCCTGTCGCTGGTCCCGTAACGCAGCATCGCCACAAAGCGGTCTGCAACCCACGCAGACCGCCCTCACCTTCCCAAGCGGCCCGCCCCTTCGTGGGGCGCCCCCCCGCCGGCCGCGCGCCCCTTTGCAGGCCCTGCCCCAACACCGCCCCGTCGTCGTAAACTCCCTTTAAAAAAAAACACACAAGGGATCCAAGGCATAACCATGTTTGCCGACCTGAACCATCTATCCCATCATGCCGCCTGGCGCCGTCAGCTAGAAATGCTGTTGGAATCCGCCGGCGAAGGCATCTACGGGATCGACCTGCGCGGCCGCTGCATCTTCATCAACGGCGCGGGCGCCACCTTGCTTGGCTACACCCCCGACGAAGTCGTGGGCCGCAACATGCACTACCTGATCCACCACTCCCACGCCGACCGCGCCCTGATGCCCGTGCACGACTGCCGCATCTTCCAGGCCTTTCGCGAAGGTCGTGGCGTACGCGTTGACGACGAAGTGCTCTGGCGTCGCGACGGCTCCTGCTTTGACGCCCAGTACGCCTCATACCCCATCCGCAACGACGGCGAAGTGGTGGGCGCCGTCGTTACCTTTTCCGACATCACCGACCGCAAACGCATCGAACGCGAACTGCACAGCACCCAGGCCCTGCTTGAACGCCGCGTTGGCGAACGCACCGCCGAACTCAGCAATGCCCACGATTCGCTGCGGCGCCTGTCTTCGCACCTGTCCACCCTGCGCGAAGAAGAACGCGCCCACATCGCCCGCAACATCCACGACGATCTCGGCGCGTCATTCACCGCCCTGCAACTGGACCTGAACTGGCTGCGCCGCCAGCTTGGCGCCACCCCCGCCCTGCAATCCCACGTCGATCGCATGCTGGAAGTCACCCAGACCGCCATGGGCGCCACCCGCCGCATCCTCAGCGACCTGCGCCCCGTCGTCCTTGACCACCTGGGCCTGTGGGCCGCCCTGGAAACCCTGCTGCAAGACCTCCAGACCCGCACCGGCCTGCAATGCCGCTACCTGTGCCCGCCCGACACCGAACGCCGCCGCCTTGACCGCAACGCTGAAATCGCCGTCTACCGCATCGTCCAGGAACTGCTGACCAACGTGCAACGCCACGCCTGCGCCCGCAGCGTCAGCGTCAGCGCCGTCTGGAGCGACGACGGCCTGTTGCTGACCGTTGAAGACGACGGCATCGGCATGCAGCTGCCCGAAGCCCGCCACACCTTCGGCATCCTGGGCATGCGCGAACGCGCGCGCGGCATCGGCGGCGATCTTGCGCTGGACAGCGCGCCCGGCGCCGGCATGCGCGCCCGCCTGCGGCTCAATCCCACCTGACACTCCCATGGCCCTGAACCTGCTTATCGTCGACGACCACCTCATCATCCGGCGCGGCCTGGCCCGCATCCTGGAAGAAGACCCGCGCGTCGCTCTCGTGCACGAGGCCGCCGATGCCCCATCGGCCCTGCGCGCCCTGCGCCAGACCCGTTACGACGCCATGGTGCTGGACGTGGCGCTGGGCGAACGCGACGGCCTGGACGTCCTGAAAACCGTGCGCGCCGACTACCCCGCGCTGGGCGTCGTCATGCTGTCCGTCTACCCCGAAACCCAGTTTGCCGTGCGCGCCCTGCGCACCGGCGCGCACGCCTACCTGAACAAAGGCTGCGACCCCGACGAGCTCCTGTCCGCCCTGGTCAACGCCGCCGCCGGCAAGCTCTACGTGACCCCCGCCGTCGCCGAACTGCTGGCCCACACCGTACGCCAGGACAGCACCCGCCCCCCGCACGAACAACTGTCCAACCGCGAATTCCAGGTCTTGCAACTGCTGGTCGCGGGGCGATCCGTCTCCGCCATCGGCGAACAGCTGGCGCTGTCCGTCAACACCATTTCCACCTACCGCAGCCGCATCTTTGAAAAGCTGGGCGTGCGCACCCTGGTCGAGCTGGTCGCCTACGCCAACACGCACCAGCTGGGTGCGATTTAGCCCCCTGGCGCACCAGCGCGGCGCGCCCGCGCACCGCGTAGTACGCGCACTACACGCATATCGTCGAACCCGGGATACCGGTGCCGCGCGCCCGGCCCCATGATGGCTCCAACCCTTCTGGCCGGAGCCATCCCATGTCCCTATTCAGCAACCCGTTCGATGCCATCAGCCGCCTTGCCTGCGGTTGTGGCCGCCACGCCTCGCAGGCCGACCACGAACGCGCCGCGCAATCGGCCACGGAGGCAGCCGCCGCGCTTGCCCGCCAAGGCACCGCCCAACTCCGCGCCAGCCACGACGACACCACGAGCAACGCCGTCGACCAGGCCGTCATGCGCGCCCTGTTCCCGCAAGACGCCCTGCGCCGCCGCTTCCTGCGCGCCGTCGGCAGCAGCACCGCCATGGCCGCCATCGCGTCGATCTTTCCGCTGGCCGCGGCCCGCGAAGCCTTCGCGCAATCCACCGGCCCGCTGGAAAAGCAAAAACTGAAAGTCGGCTTCATCCCCATCACCTGCGCCACGCCCATCATCATGGCGCACCCGATGGGGTTTTACGCCAAGCAAGGCCTGGACGTAGAAGTCGTCAAGACCGCCGGCTGGGCGCTGATTCGCGACAAAGCCATGTCCGGCGAATACGACGCCGCCCACATGTTGTCGCCCATGCCGCTGGCCATCTCGATGGGCGTGGGCGCCAGCCGCGCCGTGCCGTGGACCATGCCCGCCGTTGAAAACATCAACGGCCAGGCCATCACCCTGTCCATGAAACACAAAGACCGGCGCGACCCCAAAGACTGGAAGGGCTTCAAGTTTGCCGTCCCGTTCGACTTTTCCATGCACAACTACCTGTTGCGCTACTACCTGGCCGAACACGGCCTGGACCCTGACACCGACGTGCAGATCCGTTCCGTGCCGCCCCCCGAAATGGTCGCCAACCTGCGGGCCGACAACATCGACGGCTTTCTTGCGCCCGACCCGGTCAACCAACGCGCCGTGTACGACGGCGTCGGCTTCATCCATACCTTGTCCAAAGCCATCTGGGACGGCCACCCCTGCTGCGCGTTTTCCGCCAGCAAGGAATTCGTGACGGCCATGCCCAACACCTATCAGGCCCTGCTCAAGTCCATCATCGAAGCCACCGCCTACGCCCGCGACGCCGCGCATCGCAAGGAAATCGCGTCCGTCATTGCCGCCCCCAACTACCTGAACCAGCCCGTCACCGTCGTTGAACAAGTGCTGACCGGCACCTATGCCGATGGTCTGGGCAAAGTGCTGACCGACCCCAACCGCATCGACTTCGATCCCATGCCGTGGCAATCGTTTGCCGTGTGGATCCTGACGCAGATGAAGCGCTGGGGCCAGGTCAAGGGCGACATCGATTACCAGAAGGTGGCGGCCGACGTCTTCCTGGCTACCGACGCCGTGCGCCTGATGCGCGAAGCCGGCCTGACCCCGCCCGCTGAATCGGCCAAGACCTTCAGCGTCATGGGCAAGCCGTTTGATCCGTCGCAGCCCGAGGCCTATCTGGCCAGCTTCAAGATCCGGAGGACCTGATGCGGTCCGTGCAATATTGGCGGGCAACGTTTCTGTCCGTTGCGTTGTTCCTGGCGTTTTTGCTGCTTTGGCACGCCGCCACCCGCCCCGACACCGGCGGCGTGGCGGTGGACCCGGCTTATGCCGCGCTGGTCGGCAACGCCGCGGCCAGCGGGTCGAAGACGCCGTTTCCCGGCCCCGCCGAGGTCGGGGAAAAGCTGTGGCAACACATCAAGGACCCCTTCTACGACCGCGGCCCCAACGACAAAGGCATCGGCGTGCAGCTGGCGTATTCGGTGGCGCGCGTCTTGACCGGTTTCAGCCTGGCCGCGCTGGTGGCCATCCCGCTGGGGTTTTTGATCGGCATGTCCAAGACCGTCTACCGCGCGTTCGACCCCTTCATCCAGGTGCTCAAGCCGATCTCGCCGCTGGCCTGGATGCCGCTGGCGCTATACACCATCAAGGACGCCGACACCTCCGCCATCTTCGTCATCTTCATCTGCTCGTTGTGGCCGATGCTGGTGAACACCGCCTTCGGCGTGGGTGCGGTACGGCAGGACTGGTTGAACGTGGCGCGCACGCTGGAAGTGTCGCGCCTGCGCACCGCCTTGCAGGTGATTTTGCCCGCCGCCGCGCCCACCATCATGACCGGCATGCGCATCTCGGTCGGCATTGCGTGGCTGGTCATCGTGGCCGCCGAAATGCTGATAGGCGGCACCGGCATCGGCTACTTCGTCTGGAACGAATGGAACAACCTGTCCATCGCCAACATCATCTGCGCGATATTTTTCATCGGCCTGATCGGCATGCTGCTGGACACCGTGCTGGCACGCGCCGCGCGGCTGGTCAGCTATCGGGAATAACGCCATGAGCCATGCATTTCTGCAAGTCCAGGGCCTGGGCAAACGCTATCCCGGACGTAATGGGCAGCCGCAAGCGCCGGTGTTCGAGAACATCGACTTCGATATCGAACAGGGCCAGTTCGTCTGCGTGATCGGCCATTCCGGCTGCGGCAAGACCACCATCCTGAATGTGCTGGCCGGCATCGACGACACCAATGAAGGCGTCGTCATCATGGACGGCCGCCAGATCTCCGGCCCCTCGCTGGAACGCGGCGTGGTGTTCCAGGCGCACGCATTGCTGCCTTGGCTGACGGCGCTGCAAAACGTGGAATTCGGCGTGCGCTCACGTTGGCCCGCGTACAGCCGCGATCAGGTGCGCGAACACAGCATGCGTTACCTGGACATGGTGGGCCTGGCGCATGCGGCCGCCAAGAAGCCCAGCGAATTGTCGGGCGGCATGAAGCAGCGCGTGGGCATCGCCCGTGCCTTCGCCATCCAGCCCAAGATGCTGTTGCTGGACGAGCCCTTTGGCGCACTGGACGCGCTGACGCGCGGCACCATCCAGGACGAGCTGCGCGCCATCGTGCAGCAGACGCGCCAGACCGTATTCATGATCACGCACGATGTGGACGAAGCCATCTTGCTGTCGGACCGCATCCTGCTCATGAGCGCGGGCCCCTACGCCCGCATTGCCGAGTCCGTCAGCGTGGACCTGCCGCGCGACCGGACCCGCGCCAGCCTGCATCACGAACCCCGCTACTACGACATCCGTAACCATCTCGTCGACTTCCTGGTCGACAAGGCATCCCACAAGGAGTGAACCCCATCATGATGTCCCGCGCTGAAGTGACCGAACTGGTCGTTACCCGCAAGCTGGAAAAGAAGCTGTCCTGGACCGCCATCGCCGAAGCCGTCGGCCAAAGCAAGGAATGGACCACCGCCGCGCTGCTGGGCCAGATGACGCTGACCGAGGAACAGGCGCTGGCCGCCGCCCGCATCCTGGACCTGCCCGACGACGCCGTGGTGCAGCTGCAAGTGGTGCCCTACAAGGGCTCGCTGCCCAGCACCGTGCCGACCGACCCGCTGATCTACCGCTTCTACGAACTGATCAACGTCTACGGCACGACGTTCAAGGCGCTGATCAACGAAGAATTTGGCGACGGCATCATGAGCGCCATCGATTTCAAGATGGACCTGTCGCGCGAAGCGGACCCCAAGGGCGACCGCGTGCAGATCGTGATGAGCGGCAAATTCCTGCCGTACAAGACGTATTGAACGATTGCGCCGCAGCGCGGCTGTGTAGAGGGCGGGGGCGGGGCGGGGGCGGGTCCGGGGCCACGGCTGCGGCGGGGGCTAGGGCTGCGGCTCGCGGCTTCGGCTTGGCGACTGCGCCCGGACGCTAGGGGTGGGCGCTTCGCCTATTCTTCCACCGCCAGCTCTTCCCAGCCCAGCTCGCGCGTGCGCCGTAGCGCGGACGTGACCTCGTCGGCGGCCTCGCGCACCGCGTCCACCAGGTCCAGCCCGGTCAACAGCCGGGCGGTGACGCTGGCCATGAACACGTCGCCGGTGCCATGCACAGACGGCGGGATGGCGATTTCCGGGTGCGTCACCACGCTGACCTGGTCCTGCGTCACCACCGCCAGCTGCAAGGAGCCGGGTGCCGCCACCATCGGCGCGGCGCTGGTCACGACGATCCACTTCGGTCCCAGCGCCATCAGTTCGCGCGCGGCCGCCGCGACCTCGTCGATGGTCGACAACGCCCGCCCCACCAGCATCTCAAGTTCGAAATGGTTCGGCGTCATGCCGTCGGCCAAGGGCACCAGCAGGTCGCGGTACTGCGCGACCAGGCCCGCGTCCACATACAGCCCGTCGTTGCGGTCGCCCATGACCGGATCGATATGCACGCGCACGTCCGGCCGCATGGCGCGCAGTGCCGGCAGCCAGCTGGCCAGCAAGTCCGCCTGCCCCGGCTGCCCCAGATAGCCGCACACCACGGCGCGCGCCACGCGCGTCACGCCGCGTTCGTCCAGCCCTTTCAATAGCCCGGCAAACCAGTCCAGCGGCACGGCACCGCCATGCAGCGTCGGGTAGTGCGGCGTGTTGCTGAGAAGAACCGTCGGCACCGCGATGGCGCGCAGCCCGGCGCGGCGAAAGATCGGCATGGCCGCGTTGTTGCCCACGTAGCCGTAGACCACTTGCGACTGGATCGAAATGATGTCCACCTGCGCGGTGGTGGCGGGCAACGCTGCGCCGGCGGTAAGGGCAGCGGAGATGACGGTCATACGGCGGGCTCCTGACGGAACAAAGTTGCATGCGGCGTAGCGCCGGCTGTGCAACATTCTAGTCCCGCGCGGCGCCTTCGATGGCAGCGGCCGAGCCATCCCGCGCCCCGCCCTCGCCGGCGGCGGCCAGCCAATCGGCGCCATCGCGTATCGCTTTGGCCATGGCGCCCAGGTGCGGCGCATAGGGATAGGCGGACGACGCGGTGACGCGGCACTGCGCCATGTCGGGATGCGCGGTGTTAAGCAGGTACTGAAAGCCGCCAGACGCAGCCGGCACGCGCAGCAGCAATGACTGGCCGCTGGCTACCCACGCGTCGCCTATCGCGCGGGTGGCGCGCAGGTCCGTCTGCCAAGGCATGGGCGCGTCCGCCACGCTGACCGAACGGCCGGGCGTGGTCACCGACAGCAAGTGATAGCCGCGCGGCAAGGCGTCGGGGTGCGCAAGCTCGGCCAACACCAGCCGCGCCAGCACCGCCGCCGCCGGGCTGGCCTCCAGCACGATGACCGGCACGCCCGCGCCATGCCAGCGGCCGGCCGGGCAGGCGCGCGGCTGTAAATCCCGGGCATTGCTCAAGCGCCACAGCAGCATCATGGTCCGTTGCCTTCGTCGATATCGATCAGCCAGCTTTCAATGAACCCGGCATAGCGCCCGTGCTGGCACAGCAGCAGGGGCACCCGGCCCAGCAGCCGGCGCTTGGGGCTGCGCAGCCAGCGCTGCGCCTCATCCCGGCCGCCAAATACCAGCTCGGCCAGCCACACCACCCGCAGCGCGTGATACAGCGCCCGCAGGTCGGACACGTCCAGGCCGATTGCCATGCCGGGCTCCGGTGGCCATAACGGCAGCAGCGGAAACCAGCGCGCCACGTCTTCCGGGAACGTCTGGCGCAATGCCTGCAACAGCGGCGCGGCGCCCTGCAACGTAGACGGTGCGCGAGTCGCGCCCAGGGCCTGCGTTAGCCGCAGGTCCAACGCCAGCGTGACGCCGTGGTCAGCCGCGGCGTTCGCCGCGCGGGGCGGTTGGTGGATCACCGTGCGTGCCTGCGCAACGTCCACGCCCAACGCCGGCTTACGGAGCGCGGGCGACGGAGGCGGGGCCGGGCGTTGCCGCCGTGCTTTGCTCGAACGCGGCGTTGAGCGCTGCGCCATCGATACTGACGGTTCCGGCATTCAGCAAGCCCTCCATGTAGGCCCGCGCGGCCAATTCCTGACGTTGGCTGCGCAGCGCCGCGCGCAGTTGTTGGCTGACCTGATCGAACGGCGTCACGCCCGCCGGTTGCAACGCCGTCAGCTTCAAGATGTGAAAGCCGGCCGCCGACTGCACCGGCGCCGACACGTCGCCAGCCTTCATCTGCTGGACCACCGGACGCATTTCCGGCGTCAATTGCGCCAGGGGCACGAAGCCGATGTCACCGCCTTGCGCCCGCGTCGTCTCGTCGCGGGAATTGGCCTGCGCCAGCGCCGCGAAGTCGGCCTTGGGCGCCTGGGCGCGCTTGGCCAGGTCCTGCGCCTGCTTGCGCGCAGCGGCGACCGCGTCGGCATCGCCCAGCGGCGCGGGCAGGAAGATCTGGCTGACGTGGTACTGCGCGGGCACGGTCAGCTGCGGCTTGGCGCGTTCGTAGGCGGCTTGCAGATCGGCGTTGGTGGGGTAGCCATCCGGCGCACGGCTGACCGAGTCCAGATAGCTTTGCATCACGATGCGCTCCTCGGCCGCCTGCACTGCACGGCGGATGTCGGGCTGATCCTGCCAGCCCTGCGCACGCGCCTGTTCGATCAGCGCCTTCTCGGCAAGACGGGCACGCAGCCAATGCTCCAGCCCCGCCCGGTTGTCCTGCAACTGCTGGCGCGCTTGCGGCGGCAAGGCCTGCAATTGGCGCATCAGCTCGTCGCGACCAACCCGTACGGCGCCTAGCGTGGCAATGGCCGTGGCTTGGGTCTGCGGCGAGTTCGATTGCGATTTGGCGGTGGCGTTAGAAGATGGCGCGGCGGCGGCCGCCGTGGCGGCGAGCGCTCGGGCCGTAGCCGAGCCGGGGGCGGGTACGGGTACGGGAGCGGGAGCTGAAGCCGATGCGGGCGCTGGCGCCGAAGCCGCGGCCGTGGACGATGCCTCGCCGCTTTGCGCGTCGTTGCCGCGCATCAACGCCACCGCGCCCGCCAGAACGGCGATCAGCAACACGGCCGCCGTGACGCGCAGCCGTTTGTTGGCGCTCAGGGTCTGGTTCATGGTTCTATCCCTTCTGGCAATTAACGTTACACAATCGCCAACGATTCAGCCGGGGTTTGCACCGCATTCGCATCCTCCTGCGCCGACGCATTGGCGCGCAGGAACAGCAAAAACTCTTGCAGCAGCCGGTCCCACAATTCCGTCGTGGCGCGCAGATACGATTCCGACACGCCGCCCGCCACGATCACGTCCAGTTCCAGCACCAGGAACACGCCCTGCACCGTCAGCCGGGCAAAGCGCTTTTCCACGTTCCAGCGCTCGGCCAGGCCGGCGGGCACGTCGCCCTGCACGCGCAACGCGCAGCTCAGCGTGTAGTCCAGAAAATGGCCGTCCTGCTCGGCCGGGTTGCCCATGCGGGCGGCAAAGCCAACGCCCTGGCTGGCGCTCAACAACTGCACCATGCCGTTCTGCTCGGACAGCGTGACGCGGTAGCCCACGGATTGCAGCAACGCTTGCAGGCGTTCGGCGTCGACATCAAGGATCAAGCTGGTTTCGGTCATTCTCAAGGTCCTGAAAAATGGGATGAAGCGATCTGGGAAAGCAAGGCTACGGGCGCGACGTTGCAGCGGCTTGACTGCCCGGCACCTGCGCGTCGTACAGCTTGTCGCCATAGGTCTGCGCCTGCTCTTCGAACTGCACGCGCGCCTTGCCGGCAAAGGGCTGCTTGATGGCCAGGATGTCGCCGGTGCTGATGCGTTCGTAGGCGTTCAGAATTTCCTTGCCCGCCTCGTACATCTGGCGGTTCCTGGCCACGCAGGTCTTGATGTCGTCATCACGCAGCGCCACCGTGCGGGCCAGCGCGGCGCGCTCGGCTTCCTTGGCGCGCGACAAGGTCAGGAGTTCGTCGTACGCGCCCTTGAACTTGCCCAGCTGCGCCTGGCTGGCCGCGACCTGGGCTTGCGCGGCTTGCGCCACGGCGTCCTGTTGCCCGGCCAGCTTTTCGGCTTGGCCACGGCTCTTGGCCAGCTGCGCGCGCAGCAGCTCCAGCTCTTTCTGCGCGGCGTCGCGTTGGGTTTCGGCGGCCGTCTTGGCTGCGTTGATCTGCGCCTGTTCGCTTTGCAGTTGCTGTAGCTGCTGCGTGGTGCTGCGCAACTGCGCCCGCAGGCGCTCTTCCATGCTTTCGGCTCGCGCGCCGCCCGCCACGCTCAAGCCGGCCGCGCACAAGGCCACGGCCGCCGCCAAGCGCCGCCCGCGTCCCGCCGTGGCCGCATGGCGGGATTCATCCCAAACGGTATGCATGTCCATGGCCTTAGAACCTGGCGTTGATTTCAAACTGCATCGTGTCGATGGCCAAGGGCGGACCGTAGATCTCCTTGGTGCTCATCCAGCGGAATACGCCGTACACGTTCTTCTCGAACGCGTAGCCCGCGCCGATGTAGTAGCCGCGCGCGTTGGTGCCGCCCTGGTGGAACGACGAATCGTTAAAGGCGTCGGGCAGTGCGTCCGGCTGGATGTACTTGTAGCCAACGAAGGCCAGCCAATCACCCTTGTCCTTCAAGTCATACGAGCGCCCCAGCGTGGCTTGCAGCATCCAGGCGTTGGGGCCGCTTTCGATGTCGCCGTTGTCGCCGAAGTTGTTGACGATGTAGCCTTGCGAGCGGCTCGCCATCTTGTTCTTGCTGTAGGCCAGGTTGCGGATGTAGTTGCCGTTCAGACGCAGGCCCAGGCCATCGAACACGCGCGTGTCCCACCGCAGGTTCAGGTCCAGCAGGTCAAACTTGGACGCCAGGCCCACGTATTGCGGCTGCGGCGTGTCGGCCGGGTTAAGCGGGTTGGGCGCGATGTTGCGCAGCAGGAACAGCGTGTTGCCCTTTTGCATGAATGCCGGGCGCGACCAGTCGGTGTCGCAGTTTTCGGCTCCGGCCCAGGGCGAACATGAGCTGGATCGTTGGCCCGCGATGTTGTCGAAGTGGTAGTAGGCCAGCGCGCCGCGCAGGCTGTTCTGGTTGTTGATCTTCCAGTCGGCGCCTACCTGTGCGCCCAGCAGCCATTTATTTTCCGTTTCGCCTTCGCTCATCGACGATGAGCTCCAGCCGTTGTTCGCGTATTCCGTCGCGAACGCGCCCAGCGTGCCGAACAGCGTCACGTCGCGGCCTTGCAGCGGGTGCTTGAAGATCGCGGCGATACCGTCAAAGTTCAGATCATTGGAGAACAACGTATCGGTGGATTCGAACGGGTTGGCGATGCGCCCGCCGGTCACCGTGGCCCATTTGGCCGGGCGATAGGTCAGGTAGGCCTGGTCCAGCCAGATGTCTTTTTTGCCCATGCCGCCGCCCAGCGTCTGCGAGGTGGAAACCGGGCTGTCGTCGCTGCCGGTGGCCAGCCGGATGCCGGCCGTCCAGGCATCCGAGATTTCGGCGCGCACGCCCAGGCGGGCGCGGATGCGCAGCTGGTTGCGGCGGTCTTCGCGCGTATTCAACATGGGCGGATAGCCGCCGTTGGTATTGGGGTTGACGTCGTATGGCCCCTTGGCGTTCAGCTTGGCGAAGTCGGTGATTTCATTGCTGTTGCCACCGTTGTACAGGCGCGATTCGTCGCGCACCCGCACATCGCCTTCCACCGTGATGCGCGATACCCAGTCCGGAAACGTGTTGGGTTGCGCCCAGTTTTCTTCCTTGGCCTGCACCATGACTTCCGCCTTGACCTCGTCGCGGATCTGGTCGCGCACGGTCTGCGGGATGTAGGGCACGCGCACATCGCCGGCCTGCGCCACGGCGGCGCCCCGGTCCGGCGTGGCCTGGCGGGCCGCCTTCGCTTCGGCTTCCGCCTGCGCGCCCAGCGCATTGGCCTGTTCGGGCTTGAGCACGCCTTGCTGCACCAGCAGGCGGATCAGGTTGATGGTGGCGTTCTCGGACGGCGCGGGCGCGCTGTGCGCCGGCGGGCAGGCGGCGCCCGCCACGGCCAACGCCAGCGATACCGCCAACCGGTTCAAAGGGAACTTCATGCTGTTGTCACTCCAGGATCAATTCAATTTGGAACATCAAGACGGGCGGCGGCCAGTCAGCGACGCGCGGATGGGCATGTTGGCCGAGGCCGGCGGGCGTTCGTCCAAGCCCGGCACCGCGCGCAAGGCGGCGATCACGCGGGCGTCGACGTCGGCGTCACCGCTGCCGCGCGTCAATTCAACGCGGGTGATCTGGCCGGCCGCCGTCAGCCAGATGTTGGCTTGCAGGCGGAAGGTCAGGTTGCGGGTGCGTTCGTCTTCGCGCAGGATCTTTTGCAGCGCATAGGCCAGGTACTGGCTGTAGGACGCGTTGCCCGCGCGGCCACCACCGCCGCCCGACATGCCCTTGCCCTGCCCCGCGCCGATGTTGAAGGCGTCGCTGCCGGCCTGCGCATCGCCGTCGATCTGCATCGGGTTAGCCAGGTCGTCAGCCGGACGCGGCGGCGCCTCGTCCTGCGGCTTGGGCGGTTCAGGCGTGGGCTGCGGCTCGGGCTCCGGCGTGGCCACGGGCTCTTCCTTCGGCGGCTCGGTTTCCGGCGGCTTTTCAGGTTCGGGCGGCGGCGGCGGCGGCGGGGGCAGCGGGATGATGGCCGTGACCTTCGGCGCATCGCGCCGAACGCCGGACATATCGTTGGCCCAGCGCCAAAGCGCATAGGCCGCCACGACGGCCACCACCGCCACGGCCGCCAGCTTCAGCCAGCGGCGCGCCGGATGCGGCCCGCGCAAGGGATCGGATGCGTGTTGCGACATGACGTGGTTCCCGGCCCTATTGCGGCTTGCCGGTGACCAGGCCGACCTGCGCAAGCTCCAGGCGGCGCAGCAGGTCCAGCACTTCCACGACCTTCTGGTATTGCACGGCGGCATCGCCGCGCACAATCACCGGGAAGTCGGGGTTCAGCGCTTTCTCGGTACGCAGCCGGTCTTCCAGTTCGGGCAAGGTGACCGGGTAGGCGTCCAGGAATACCTGGCCGGCGTCGTTGACGGATATCGCCTTGGTCTTGGGCTGCGACAACGCCATGGTTGAACTGGCCTTGGGCAGGTTGACCTTGATGCCGGCAATCTGCGCGGTGGCGGTCAGGATGAACATGACCAGCACAACCATCAGCACATCGACCAGCGGCGTGATGTTGATGCCGTCAACAGGCGCGTCGTCATCATCGTCCTGCGAGGTGGATACGGAAGCCATGCGTTGCTCCTTACGCTTGGGCGGGCGCGAGCTGCGCTTCGCGCACGGCGGGATGGCCGGGGGCAGGCACACGCGGGGCGGCGTGATGCGCCGCTTCCTGCGCCTGGGTTTCGCCGTGCACTTCGGCCAGGCGCGTGATGAATTCGTCGACGAACACGCGCATGTCGGCGCTGACTTCCTTGTTGCGCGACACCAGGCGGTTGTAGCCAAACAGCGCGGGGATGGCCACGAACAGGCCCATCGCGGTGGCCAGCAAGGCGGCGGCCATGCCCGGGGCAATGGCGTTGATGTTCACGTCGCCCGCCATCGCCGTGCCCAGGAACACGACCATGATGCCCAGCACCGTGCCCAGCAGGCCGATGTACGGGCCGCCCGCGATTGCGTTCGACAACGAGCCCAGCTTGGAACCCAGCGCCAGGTTTTCCTTGGTGCGCACGGCGTCCATCGATGCGCGGATGGCTTCGATGGTGGCGGCCGAGATCGACGTGGTGTCGGCGCCCTGCGCGCGGCGCGTGCGGATTTCGTTGATGGCTACGCGGTACAGGCGCCACAACGAGGCGTTCGCCAGGCGCTGGGCCAAGGCGTTGTCATCGGCCAGCAGTTCCAGCCGTTGCCCGACCGTGGCGAAGCTGTCGCGAAACGCCTCGTTGGCGGCGGCCACGCGCGCCACGTTGCGGCTTTTCTTGAACATGATGATCCAGGACTGCACCATCATCAGCACCAGCACGCCGATGATGATCCAGGCGTCGATCGGCACGGCCTTGAGCAGAAAGCCCAGCCCGCCAAAACCGAAGCCCGACTGCTCTTCGTCGGCGCCGTAAGTCACCAGGCGCGACTCGGCGCCTTGCGAGGCGGCGTCGGCGTGGATCAGCGCGGCGGGGCGCGCCACCTTGGACAGGCGCACTTCGTCCATGGCGCCCACGAACGGCGCGTATACCGGACGCGGCGCGGCGGTGGGCGCGGCGGCGTCGGCGGATGCCGCACCGGTCGCGGTATTCGCGGTATTCGCGGAGTTCGCGGAGTTCGCGGAATTCGCGGTATTCGTCGCCGGCGTGGCAGGCGCCGCCGCAGTGGCCGACGTCGCGGAGGCGGCCGGCATCGGCAC